>JBOFDD010000021.1:0-3921 GCA_051646645.1 Bacteroidales bacterium
GTTTAATAAATATAACTTCCAAATAAGAGTTGCAACAAAATCTGCATTCACCGCTTCTTGCGAAATTCCATACAGCCCATTATAACAAATACCATATGTTGCACCTCCTACAACAATGAAAGTTGAAAAAATCCCCCAAAGTAACCAATGCCACCATTTAAGCCATGGATTCTTAAATGCAAAATAAAAAATCAATGCCGCCACTAGCGGAATGAATAATGTCAAAAGTCCCATCTGAACATATACGCTTGTTAGCCCCCCATTATATAATTCATCAAAAACCACTTTATATCCCTGGTCATAAAACAACCATTCATAAATTGTTGCAAATAAATCATTCATATTTTCAAAAGTTATTTTTATTGTTAATTCAGAACTATATTAAAATCCATTACTGTTAGATATTTTGAGTTTTGTTTATCTTTAAATGCATCACTAATACCATCCATCAAATATTTCAATCCAAATGTTGTATTTTCATCGACAAAAGCATCATCTGCTGTTGATGACTCTTCAATCCAACTATCTACTTTCGATAATAATTTGACCTGCACCTTGCCAATAGGATTATCTTTAGCTTTAAGTGTGATTAAGTGAGTAGCCCAAGCAGGCAAATTACTATTCTTTTCAGCTTTCACTATATATATAATTTCATAATTGGAACTCACCTCATAATTAGTTGAATCTAAAAAGAAACTCTGTGGAAACGGGTATTTTGAAAAATCCACTACCAATCCAAATTGAAAATCACCTTGCCGGTCTCTTTTCTCAAATTTTAATTCATTATCATGCTTTCGTGAAAACTTAAACTTTCCTTTAGATCCATTAGAAACTAACTGATAATTACCTTGCATATCTTTGTCAACATAAACAAAGTGACTCATATCAACATAACCTGAAAGAGATTCTATATATTCGAGAGGAAAAGTCTCTGTAACTTTTTCTGTTGGTCCAAAAATCCATACATAATAAGGTCGATCTTTCTCAATATATACAGATGAACCTACTGCTGGATAATAGTTCCCTTTAAATAACGATTTTAATTTAATAACAACCACACTTAGGTTAGTATCATTCAAACGCTTATATATCGCAGTTTTTGTATCGCCAGACTTTAATATAAGATTATTTTCTATTGCTTCTTTACTTACATTTTTTAATGAGTATATTCCATCGGAAATTAAAATAGTTATAGTTGAATCATTTGCTTTTCCCATAACTTCAGCAATCATATTATTAAGATCACTATCCTTGGGATCTCCTTGATTCATTCCTTTCAATGACAAAGCATCATTAAATTTAGCTTTATCATTCCCTAAATTTATGATTTTTGCATTAATTAAAAAAAACTCATTATTCAAACTACTCAATTTTGAATTCGAGGCTAATCCCGAAACAACTTTTACGAAATCTGTGCCACCTGATGAAACATACCCAAACATACTTCCTGAATTTTCAAGATAAATCACATAGCTACTAAGTGCAATACCCTTAACATTTTCAACTATATGAGTCGA
This sequence comes from Bacteroidales bacterium, assembly GCA_051646645.1. Lineage (GTDB taxonomy): Bacteria > Bacteroidota > Bacteroidia > Bacteroidales > UBA7332 > UBA7332. Next base: position 1,518 of record JBOFDD010000021.1, read on the forward strand.
ATCTTTCTGATTAACCTCATTAGATGGATCTTTCATTCCTCTACCATTACAGCTAGTAAACAAAAAGAATACCAAAAAAACAATTTTACTTATAAACATTATGCGTTTTCTCATAACCTATAACATCATTATATTTTACTACATTTAGCTGAATTAAAATCGCTCATTACAAAAATATATACATTTTACATACAATACAATATTTCACCTAAAATTTATCAACTAAGATCTATATTAAATATTCTTTACACTCAGAATTCAATTATAAAATGTAGTCTTAATTTCAGTATATATTCAAGCAAATTTACAATGTAAGGTAATCACACAATAATGTGAGCAGTAAAGCATGCATTTTATCCTTCACCTTGACTCCTTTACTCCTTGTAAAATAGTTATCTTTTGGCATTGTGGCATTTGTGAATATCGCACCACGGTCAGCCTGCCCAGCTGACCCTACGACATACAGTTCTCAATTTTCTTCGGGCGTACGCTCATGAACTCCTTTTTACTCTGTTAACTCCTGTAATAAAAATCCGGGTGAAATACATTTTTGTCTTTTTCCTTGTCTCCTTTACTCCTTGTAAAGCAATTATCTTTTGGTATTGTGGCATTTGTGTATTTTGCACCACGGTCAGCCTGGCCAGCTGACCCTACGACATACAGTTCTCAATTTTCTTCGAGCGTACGCTCATGAACTCCTTTTTACTCTGTTAACTCCTGTAATAAAAATCCGGATGAAATGCATTTTTGTCTTTCTCCTTGACTCCTTTACTCCTTGTAAAATAATTATCTTTTGTGGCATTTGTGTGTTTTGCACCACGGTCAGCCTGCCCAGCTGACCCTACGACAGTTACACCGAGTTAAACGGAATAAACACAGAGTCGCACAGAGTTCTATTTATTTGGTCGTTTAAGCATTTCAATTAAGCAATTACGCAAAACACAAAACCGGGGGAGGAATATTTGTTTTCCATAAGAAAAAATTGTATATTTGGGATTATTACTTAAAACTCAAATACATGAAAATTAGCCTTTATTCTCCCAGCCTGAAAAGCCGGAAGAGCGTTTCTTTTGACTCTTTTATTGAACAACTTAAGACTCCTGTCAAAAGTCATAATATCGAGCAACTTCGTATTGCACGCCCCTTTTCGAATGGAAAACTGACGGCTCCTTATCGCGATAAGATTCCTTTCGTCGGCTTTAGTGCTGCTTTCCGTACACGCAATAATGCGGATTATCTGGAACAATATAATGGTGTGGTACTCCTGGAAATCAACAGACTGAAAACGCAGTCTGAGGCGGAGGGGCTGAAGGAGAAAATCAGAAGTTTTCCGCAGGTACTGCTTGCCTTTACCGGTTGCAGCGGATTGAGTCTGAAATTTCTGGTTCGCTTTACTTTGCCCGATGGCTCGCTCCCTGCCGAATTAAACAACATCGACTTATTTCATATGCAGGCTTGCCGGAGTGCTCAGGATTATTTCCGGATGCAGATTGATCCACGGATTGTTGTCCGGAATGACCGGACCGATATCCGCTGTCGTTTTTCTTTCGATCCGGCTCCCTATATCAATACCCGTTGTGTGCCTATTCTGATCGAACAACCGGTTCAGGCTCCGGCTACAGAAACTACATGGAAAACTCCCCTGCATGAGAGACAGGACAATTCGGCGAAAAGAAAAAGCGGACTGATCTTTTCCACGGAGGAAGAGACCCGCTCCTATTACTTTTCGGCTGCTCTGCTCCAGGCAATGAAAGTGGAGCATAATGATGATCCGGATATTTATCGCCGCAACTTCATCATTGCTTACATGAAAGGTTGTTTTCATTCGGGCATTGAAGAGGAACAGGCTGTTTATATGTTGCTTCGTTTTGGCGATATGCACAACCACGAACAGGAAGTGCGTGTACTTTTTCGTGTGGGCTACGAGGTGGAAAAACATTTTGGCAAAAAGCCCGTACTGCCCTATTATCAGAAAGACACACTAAATGTGATTGCTTTTCTGAACCGTCGCTATGAATTGCGGAGAAATACACTGAACAACCAGGTGGAGTACCGCAAAAAACTAAACTTCTATACCCGGTTTGAGGTTCTCGACATGTATGTACTTAACACGATGGTGATTGAAGCCCTCTCGGAAGGTTACAAAATATGGGACCGGGATATCGACCGCTATATCCGTTCGTCGAAGATACCGACTTATAATCCGGTGGATAAGTTCCTCGAAGATCTGCCCGTGTGGGACGGAAAAGATCATATCCGTGATCTGGCACGAACCGTTCCGTGCGATCATCCCGAAGTATGGACGGCGAATTTCTATACCTGGTTTCTGGGAATGGTAGCCGGATGGAAGCAACTCAGCAAACAACATGCGAACAGCACACTGCCCCTGCTTATCGGCAACCAG
>JBOFDD010000022.1:0-4882 GCA_051646645.1 Bacteroidales bacterium
TGCGACACAAATATACAAAGCACTCAAATATAAAGACAGACCATTTAGGAAAATCAAAATTTGTAGTACACAGCAAGAAAATCAAAAAAAAGAAAAGTCTCATTTACGGAGAGTTACAAAATTATAGGGGCAAAGTTGGCTTAAATAATAATTAACGTCCTCTTTTTATTTTTTTTGAGATCCAAAAAGTTATAAGAAAATTATTTTAGCTTCATTTGCCAAAAGCCATTTTATCTAAAGACGCACATGTCAAAAACATACGGGTACTATATAGCTATGATCATTATTCTTATTTTCACTTCAAATGCTCATGCACAGGAAAAGAAAGAAAACAGTGAGCTTTATTTCAGAAAGCCCTCTTCATTGCGTCCGGATAAAACAACTTTAGATTCCCTAAGCACGCTTCGTGCTCCATCTATGCCAAGCCGCCTTGATCTGATTGACAAATCTTCTCTATTAAATCTGAATGAAAATGATCATCCTTTCAGTCTTCCGAATGATACTTCATATTATATGAGACGGATAACACTTTTGCGGATGGTCAATAATCCCCAAAGTCAGAAATATGGTAAAGAGTACAATAAGATGTATCGTAACAACTATCCGGAATCACTTCAAAACTATTTAAAAGATGCCAGACCGGCCGCTTTATTCAACGGATGTCTTGATCCGGTAGAAGCAATCAAAAATTACAAAAAGGCGCAACGTGCTAAAAAGGTTGCCGAAGTTATCGGAAAGCTTAATGCATTAAGTGAAAAAGATTCGATAACCATTGATTCAACCCGTATAAAAACAGAACTCTACATCATACATCAAACCGACACTATGCTGATAAATAAAGAAACCCCTGAATAGTTCCTATTCAGGGGCTTTTTATTAATATCCGTCAAACGGTAATATTATTTTTCGATGCTAACCAATTCAACTTCGAATACCAAAGTAGAGTTAGGTTTGATTTTATCACCTGCAGCACGTTCGCCATAAGCGATATTTGAAGGGATAAACAAAGTATAAGTAGAACCTGCAGGCATCAATTGAAGAGCTTCAGTCCAACCCGGAATAACCTGATCAACACCAAATACTACACCTTCACCTTTATCAAACTCAGTTCCGTCGATAAGAGTACCTTTATAGTTTACTTTTACGCGGTCAGAAGCAGCAGGAGTTTTTCCTGTTCCTTGTTTTACCACTTTGTATTGAAGACCGCTCGCTGTAGTCTGAACGCCTTCTTTAGTTTTGTTTTCAGCAAGGAATTTCTCACCAGCTACTTTATTAGCTTCAGCTTCTACTGCTGCTTTTTTAGCTTCTTCTTTTTGTGCTGCTGATTGGTAGTTCTGATAATAAGCCATAGCTTGCTCAGTTGTCATAGCTAAAGTAGAATCGCCATTTAAAGCACGTTTGAACGCATCAATAAGAACTTTTTTGTTTGGCTCCTGACCAGTTTTAGCTTTAACTTCAAAGCCTACTTGTCCAGCATTCTGAAGTGCAATTACGTAAGCTTGTTGTTTGTCAAGCCCTGCTTCAAAACCTAAAAGTAATGAATCTTTTTTACCAGGTCCACCAGGAAGCTGATCCATATAAGTATGAAACTGATTACCAACAATAACACCTAATGCCATGCTTAGAGAATCTAAATCATTTGTCGCTTTTGAACTTGAAGCCCCACCATCACAAGAAGTAAAAGTTGTACCGAATGCAGCTGCAGCAAGAGCAAAAATTGCTAACTTTTTCATGTTAATCACAGATTATATAATTAATTATTAATTGATTTTGAATTATAGTACTTCCAACAATTCAACTTCGAATACTAAAGTACTGAAAGGCATAATAGCCTGCCCTGCACCTCTTTCTCCGTAAGCCAACTGATAAGGAATGAAAAGTCTCCAACGAGAACCTGCTTTCATTAACTGAAGAGCCTCAACCCATCCCGGGATAACCTGGTTTACACCAAACACTGCAGGCTCACCTCTTTGTTCTGAGCTATCGAATACAGTACCATCGATCAATGATCCTGTATAATGACATTTAACCTGGCTTGTTGCAGCTGGCTGCTCTCCTTCGCCTTGTTTAAGAATTTCATACTGCAAGCCGCTTGGTAAAGTAACAACATAAGGATTCTTTTTGTTCTCTGCTAAGAACTCTTCCCCCATTGTCTTATTCATCTCCATTTGGTGATTTTGCAAATTTGTGAAATATTCATTCATAATTTGTTTTGCATCATCATATGAAATAGCAAGTTCACCACCTTCAAATACGGCTTTAACTGCGTTTGTAAAATCTTCTACATTTAGTTCTTTAATCCCTGTAGCCTTAAAGTTATTTGCGATGCTTAACCCTAATGAGTAACTGATTTTATCCATTGTAAAAAGTATTATTTAAATAAAGGGCAAAAATAATCAAATTATTGAATTGCGTTTTACTTTTGTCCTATTAAACAGTTTTACATAGATATTCGTTTAGTTTTCATGCCTGAAACAGCTAAAGAATAGAATTAACTAATTCCAAAAACAAGAAAGATAATGTCTAACAAAAGTAAGATCGTCGTTTTAACAGGCGCCGGTATGAGCGCCGAAAGCGGATTAAAGACATTCAGAGACCACGATGGCCTTTGGGAAAATCACAGGGTTGAAGATGTAGCCAGCATAGAAGGCTGGTACCGAAACCCTTCACTGGCTATCGACTTCTACAATCAGAGAAGACACGAACTTCTTAATGCACAACCCAATCAGGGACATAAAGCTTTATCAGATCTGGAAAATGAATATGACGTTTGCATCATTACTCAGAATGTCGATAATCTGCATGAGCGTGCCGGCAGTAGTCATGTCATTCACCTTCATGGAGAGTTACTCAAAGTAAGATCAGACAAAAACGAACATATCAAGATTACACTAACCGGGGAGAATCCCGAAATTCATATTGGTGATAAAGCTTCGGATGGTGGTCAGCTTCGCCCGGATATAGTTTGGTTTGGCGAAGCTGTACCAATGATCGAAACAGCCATTAAAGAAGTTGAAACGGCTGATATCCTTTTAATAATCGGCACATCTCTTCAGGTCTACCCTGCAGCGGGTCTAATTAACTATGCCCGCCGCGATTGTAATATATACCTGATCGACCCTTATATTCCATCAGCTATACAGAGACAAAAGATTCAATGTATTGAAGAAGGTGCATCCGAAGGCATGAATACTTTTGTTAATCTGTTGAAAAACAATAAATAATAAAATCCAAAAGGGTTAAAGATTCTAAGAATTATCGGTTCAGATAAGAATATCAGCCGAAATACTGTTGAATTGATTAATTTTGCAATGATTTTAATTATTGGATAATGCTAAAAATCACTCTGTCTTCTATTCATTCAGGGCTATAACCCATACAGACACGAATGATTCATTTCTTAAACACATATCTAAATGAAGTTAAACGAAATAGAGATAATGGCTCCTGCAGGTTCTTACGAATCGCTTGCTGCTGCTATCCAGGGGAAAGCCGATTCGATATATTTTGGAATCGAAGGGTTAAATATGCGTGCAAAATCTTCAAACAACTTTACTGTTGAGGATTTACATAAAATCGCTGCTATTTGTCGCGAAAACAACATGAAAAGTTACCTTACGGTAAACACCATCATCTTCAACAACGACCTGGCTCTGATGCGTACAATTATTGATGCAGCAAAAGAAGCTCAGATTTCTGCAATTATTGCAAGTGATGTGGCAGCGATGACTTATGCGCGTCAAATCGGAGTAGAAGCTCACCTTTCTACACAACTTAATATTACAAATACAGAAGCTCTGAAATTCTATGCTCAGTTCGCCGACGTAGTTGTACTTGCACGTGAATTAAATATGGATCAGGTTGCTGAGATCTACAATGATATTGTTGAGCAGGAAATCAAAGGTCCGAACGGAGAACTAATACGTATCGAAATGTTCTGTCACGGAGCTCTGTGCATGGCTGTTTCGGGTAAATGTTATCTGAGTCTTCACGAGAAAAACAAATCCGCTAACCGTGGAGCATGTTCTCAAATGTGCAGAAGAAGTTATACGGTTACTGAAAACGAAACCGGTGAGCAACTTGAAATTGACAACGAATACATCATGTCGCCTAAGGATCTTAAAACAATCCACTTCCTTGACCGCATGCTAAAAGCTGGTGTACGCGTTCTTAAGATTGAAGGTCGTGCGCGTGGGGCAGAATATGTACGTACCGTAGTTGAAGCATACAAAGAGGCGGTTACGGCTTATGTAAACAATGACTTCACTCCTGAGAAAGTTGAAAAATGGGATCATAAACTATTCACTGTATTCAACCGCGGATTCTGGGATGGTTATTATCTTGGCAAACGTCTTGGTGAATGGAGTCCGAACTATGGTTCAGAAGCAACAAAACGTAAAGTATATATCGGTAAGGGCATGAAATACTTCTCGAATATCGGAGTAGCAGAATTCCTTATGGAAACGCAATCACTAAAGGTTGGTGATGAAATCCTGATTACAGGACCTACAACCGGAGCGGTATTCATGACTATTGAAGAACTTCGTGTTGATTACAAAGAAGTAAACGAAGCCGTTAAAGGTGATCTTGTATCATTTAAAGTAAATGACAAGATCCGTCCTTCTGACAAACTTTTCAAACTGGTAAAAAATGAGTCTCTGATGGCTTAAGATACTAAAGTTTCTCACTTGAGCTAGTAAGTTTGATTATCAGGCAAATAACAAATCATCTAAAGGTTTAACTACCTGATTACCAGTTAAGTTGATAAAGTCAAAAGAATAGCCATTTCCGTTAATCCTGCATATCCAACTATTGATTATTAGCGATTAATAAATACAAACTATTATCAACAGAATTAACAATGCGGTATTACAGCCTGTAT
>JBOFDD010000023.1:0-3186 GCA_051646645.1 Bacteroidales bacterium
AAAAAAGAAAAGAGATTAGTCCGTGAATCTGACTAATCTCTTTTCTTTTTATTTCACTTCAAAACCAATCGCTTTGAGTTGCTCTTTGCATTCCAAAGGAGCATGAATGACAGAATAACCGCAGAAGTCGCGTCGTAAAGGGTAGTGATCGCGCTGCTTAACAAAATCATCGGGATGTTCCTTTAATGCTTCCGTTTCCTTAATTATCGGATATGTATGAAGGATAGCTCCCTGAATGGCTTTGCCTTTTATATCCCGTACATCAATTACCGGATGCTCTGGCGCCGGAGGTGTTATACGTGAAACATCTACTTCTATTCCAAAATGACGGGCAAAAGCAGCTACGGTCATACGCGTTCCGTTAAACTTTCCATCGCGAGAAAATCCTGCTATATGAGGAGTTGTTATTTGTGCCTGGCGAAGTAACTCCCGGTTTATCTGCGGTTCGTTCTCCCAGCAGTCTATAATCATAGCCCCGATACGTCCTTCCGAATTGGCCTTCAGCAAAGCCTCTTCGCTAATCACACCACCACGCGCAGCATTGATAATAACCGGCTTTCTCTCTACAAATGAGAAAAAGGCTTCATTGGCAAGGTGGTAAGAAGGATACTTACCTGTTCTTGTAAGCGGAGTATGAAAGGTTATAATATCGCATTTCTCAGCTATTTCGCGCAGAGAAACAAATTCACCTTTACCTTCCTTCTCTTCGCGGACAGGATCGTTGAGATATACTTTCATACCAAGGGCGCGGCAGCTTTCTGCAACATAAGACCCGATATTACCAACTCCGACTACTCCTATCCGATAGTCCGAAAGATCTTTGTCTGGCGAAACCGTAGCAATAGCAGCCAGCACATAAGAAAGTACAGAGCCTTTGTTACATCCCGGAGCGTTACTCCACTTAATATGATGTTCTTTGCAATAGCTCTGGTCAATATGATCAAAACCAATGCTTGCAGTACCGATGTATTCTATCTTATTCCCATCCAGCAATTGAGCATTACATTTAATGGGAGTACGCACAAACAGTACATTTGCGTCTTTTATAGTCTCATTTGAGAACTCTTTTGTCGGCAAAAAAGTAACATTGCTAAATGGTTCCAGCAGAACTGGTAGTCCGGGAATCTTATCATCAGCAACAATTTTAAATGTTTTCATCACCTTAGAAAATTTACAAAAAAGGGAGGACTCAATCGTCCTCCCTTAATCTATATTAGAATGGTTTGAATCCCATAATTTCTCTTACCTCACGTAGTGTTTTCGAAGCACTCTCACGTGCTTTTTCAGCGCCCATACGAGTTACTTTACGTAAGTACTCCTCGTCGTTTTCAATATCAAGAATACGTTCACGAATCGGATTCGTTACGGCAATAATATCAGCAGCAAGCTGTTTTTTCAAATCTCCGTAGCGAATATCGCATGTATTCCATTTATCTTCAAAGAACGCAACCGTATCTGGTGTAGAAACAACACGCATGATTGTGAATAAGTTCTCAATGTAATCAGGTTTTACCATATTCATTTCAGTAGGTCCCTGATCTGTCAGCGCACGTTTTACTTTCTTTTCAATTGTTTTCGCATCATCAGCCAGGTAAATACAGTTTCCTTCACTTTTACCCATTTTACCACTTCCGTCAAGTCCCGGAATCTTAATCAGTTCACCTCCAAAATTGTATGCAGCAGGCTCTTTAAAAAATTCTACTCCATAGAAGTTATTAAAACGACGTCCGAATTTGCGGGTCATCTCAAGGTGTTGCTCCTGATCTTTACCTACAGGCACTTTATCTGCATTATGCATAAGGATATCAGCAGCCATCAGAGTAGGATAAGTTAGCAATCCGGCATTCACATTTTCGGGCTGTTTTCTTGCTTTATCTTTGAAAGAAGTTGTTTTAGCCAGCTCTCCCATGTAAGCATGCATATTCAGCAACAAGTAAAGCTCTGTCACTTCAGGGACATCACTCTGAACATAAATAGCTGAAATCTCGGGATCCAATCCGGCAGCCAGATATTCAGTCAATACATTCTTAACATTCGTATGTAATAACTTAGGATCGGGATGAGTAGTCAACGAGTGATAATCTGCAATAAAGAAAAAGCAGTTATTTTCTTGTTGCATCTTGATAAAATTCCTCAACGCTCCAAAGTAATTACCCAAATGCAGGTTACCGGTAGAGCGAATACCGCTTACAACTGTTTCCATATATATTGTTCTTTATTTTGCCAGTTAATATCTATCCGGCAAAAGTATAAATTACATTTATTATAAACCAATAAATCTTCCTTAATCAGCAGCTGACACAATAATTCCACCACCGATAACACGGTCGTTGAAATAAAACACAGCTGACTGTCCGGGTGCAATTGCGTTAAGCGGCTCATCAAAAACCACTTCGGCTGTTTTATTTCCTGTCAGATGAACCTTACAGGTGTTCTCCTGTTTCCGGTAACGAATCTTACAGGTTAGAGGCAGTGTATCAATATCTCCCTCGTCAATAAAACAGATATCTTTCAGGAACATCCGAGAATGATACATATCTTTCAGTTCGGCAAGCACAATCGTATTTGTCTCTGCATCTATCTCTTTAACAAAGACAGCATGCTGAAAGTTAATACCCAGGCCTCGTCTTTGCCCTACTGTATAGAACGGATACCCTTCGTGTTTTGCCAGAAATTTCCCGTTAGTATCCACAAAACGACCGGGACGAATTGCAGAAGAATCAACAAACTGTTTGAGGAAAGGGCGATAATCTCCCGGACAGAAACAAACACCAAGACTGTCTTTTTTCGTCGCAGCACGTTCAAAGCCTTTTTCAGCAGCAATAGCACGGACTTCAGATTTACACAATCCCCCTAAAGGCAGAAGCATTTTAGCTATAATAGCATCCGCCAAACCCCACATAAAAAAGGACTGATCCTTTTCAGGGTCTTTCCCCTGAATAATATAATGCTTACCGTCAACTTCTGTTGTCTGCACATAATGTCCGGTTGAGATATAGTCAATCTCCTCCTCTGTGGCTATATCATATAACAGTTTCCACTTTAGTTCATTATTACATATTACGCACGGCACAGGTGTGCGTCCGTTCATATATTCGGAAATAAAGTAGTCCAGTATTTTATGTTTAAATGTTTCGCGGGCATCATAGATCCGGTGTTCAATACCTAATTTAGCAGCAAGCTCCT
>JBOFDD010000024.1:0-3899 GCA_051646645.1 Bacteroidales bacterium
CTTTTTGTGAGTCGTCTTTCGAATCGTTAATCACATCATCATTACAAGCTGAAAATAAAAGTGGTGCGCTTAAGAGAAAAATGCGCTGTTTCTTGTTGAATAACATCTCAAATAAGTATTAAATTATTAATTAAATAAGTTAATACTCCAAGTTGAAGAATGGTAAGTAATCCGGATCTTTTAGAATCAAAGAAGAAAAGCCGTAAGGATTTTATACTGACCATGCCTTAGCCCGAAGCATATAATTAGTTACGGCACTGGCAGGTCTTCTGGCTACCTCAAACTGTATGTCTTCCCATCCGCCCGGCGAACAGTGACATGGTATACAGTTCTTTTTTAGAGGATTACAGCTGCGGGTACAGCTCCGAAATCGAATCGGATTCCCTTTTAAACATACAAACCGGAATGGTCTGGTTGTACCAATGCGGCACAAATGTAAGAAACTGTTTTGAATTTTTCGTATATTTTATTTTATAAAACTCAATCATGTGGTATTTCGTCCTTTTTTGTCGAAATTCTGTCTTTGTACCAATTTAGTCCCCATGCGACAAGTATGCCGACAGAAACTCCGATAGCAGATTCGAGAAAACGCAGTGCTCCATTCTCGACAGGTGATATATCAGGAGCTTTTACCGACATAAATAAGACCCAGATCAAAGTAACGGCTGCCATTTTCCCATTATCGGGTATACGGATAAACATACAGATCACACTGAGAATAAAAACGGCAATAGCCATTCCCGGTACAGAGAAAGCGAAGAAAAGCAGATAAATAACAGCAATAAAAGCTCCGATAAAAGCTCCGATTACACGCAACCAGCCTGTAGAAATTGATTTCTTTAAATCCTCATCCTGCAACACTACCACAGACGAAATACACGCTAACAATGCGCCGGTACCGGACGATGCATCATGAATGCCTATGGACATGAGTTCTCCAAGATAATAGGATACGAAAACCGCCAGAGATTTACCTAAAATAAAAACCGGCGACACCCTTTTCGCACTTTCTTTCAAATAATCAGCTACAGACATATGCTTTAATCTTTATGGTCTAAACACATGGTTCTAACGGTTATTGTAACCTTATTGTTTGTTTCGCATAACCATAAAAATAGCTATACGCTATTTCATTGCAGAAAAAGCGTATAGCTCAAATCTTATATTTCGTAATGCCGGCAGAATGATTTAATTCAATCTCGAAATGAGATATGAAGCATTCTTACCATTATAGACATCGGTATATCCTTTACTTTTCAAAAAATTACGTGCAGCAGCACTTCTGACCCCAGAAGCACAATAGAGTATAATTGCCTTTTCTTTCGGTAGTTTACTCAGGTTGTTTCCCAACTGATCAAGCGGAATATTGATGGATCCCTTCACTCCCCCATCCCGGTATTCTTCTTTCGAACGCACATCCACAATTAATGCTCCATTAGCCACCAGCCCTCTGAAATTAACATCCGGTGCTGCACCTCCGAAAAGTCTGCTTAAAAAATTCATATCGTATGTATTATCTTTTGTTTCTGATGCAAAGATAGAGAATCAGTTTACGCGGCACTATGATTTGTTCCTGTTCCCGGTCAGAAAAAGAGCTGTTATAAAACAGTGATTAACCGAACTGGCTTATCCGCTCTAATGCTTCGCGGTTAAGGATCTGAATACGTTTATCATTCAGAGCTATGAGACCTTCACCTTCAAAACTCTTCAGCACACGAATGGCATTTTCGGTCGTTACTGATGCAAATTCAGCTATATCTTTGCGGCTCAGATGCTGAAATACATCTTCCTGCGTAAATTCGGGTTCGCTCAGATACAAAAGCGTATCGGCCATTTTTCCATTCATTTGCTTATACAAATGATTACTCAGAAGCGTAAAGAAATGATTCTCAGTCTGCGTATATCTTTTGATCAGATCCATCCCGAAATCGCTGTTCGAACGAATCAGATCCGACAAAAAACGTCCGTCAATAATACATACGCGTACATTCGTTACGGCCATAGCCGAATAGTTGTTTCGCTTATTATTAAACAATCCCGACAGCGAAATAAAATCACCGGGAGCAAGCATACGCAGATTGGTCGATTTACCATTCGGCCCTTCAATGTATTCTTTAATAAGCCCCTGAAGTACAAACATAACTGTAGTAGCCAATCCGCCCTGTTTCATCAGCATATCCCCTTTTGAAAAGGATAATTGTTGTTTATTTTCGATCAATTGCTGTAACTGATCATCAGGCAGAGAGGCAAAACACGAAGCCCCTGTTTCCAGCATCGGAAACTGATATCTGATATTAGTGTCTTTCATCTTCTCTTAATTTTCCACAAATATAACATAAGCCCGCTAACCTTTGTTGGGTTAACGGGCTAAAATTCAAAAACATATTACTTTTCTCGCTTGTATTTAAAACCAAGTTTTTTCAAGATTGTCTCCATTGGACAAAATCCCGTAAAGGATGACTGAAACAGATTTACCCCGACAAAGAGAGCGAGGTAAATCCAGTTCCGGTCAATAAACAAAGACAATACAACACTAACGATAATAATGATACCGGCAATACGCCGGATTAACTGCTCTATCATATTTCTATTTGTTTAACCGATTTGACTCATCTGTTCAACATCAATAATGAATCCATGAATGGGAAAGTCTTCCCGTTTCCTGTTTTCCATATCAATCTGAGCAATAACCTCATGAGCAGTCGCCTCAGACGTAAAGCTGACAGCAACCATCACATTAGCTTCTTCATGAGCATGACCTATCCATGATGTAGCCAGCTTTGTATGCTGATTCAGTTTTATTCCCGAAGCCGGGATCTCGGTCATCACCGAAGCTCCCGCTCTTTTCAGAAGAGCCCGTACCTGGCTGAGCTCCTCTTTGAGATAAAGAACGATTAATAGTTTCATCATAGCTTATTTCTTTTTATTGACTTTAATTTCCTCCGCTTCGGGATATTTCTTACGCATCATACGGTAATACAATAACGGCACAACGATGAGTGTAAGAATCGTAGAAGTAATCGTTCCTCCCATCAGCGAGATAGCTAATCCCTGGAACAATGGATCGAAAAGAATTACAATAGCTCCAAGAACTACAGTACCTGCTGTAAGCACAATTGGAGTGGTACGTACTGCGCCTGCTTCAAGCACTGCTCTTTTTAATGGGATTCCCTGCTCCAGACGTATATTGATAAAGTCGATCAGCAACACGGAGTTCCGGACCATTACTCCTGCCAGTGCGATAAAGCCGATCATGGAAGTAGCACTAAAGTAAGATCCCATCATCCAGTGACCTACCACGATACCCACAAGCGAAAGCGGAATAGCTACCAGCATGACTACCGGCACAAGGAAATTCTGAAACCAGCCAACAATCAGCAGGTAGATGATCAAAATAGCAATCACAAATGCCAGTCCAAGATCGCGGAATACTTCATAGGTAATCTGCCATTCACCATCCCATTTGATTGAGAAATTATCTTCATTCTCAGGCTGAGCACTATTCAGCACTTCCATATTATATCCTTCCGGAACTTTAAGCTGGTCTAGTTTCTTATTGATCTCAAGCATCGCATAGACTGGGCTTTCGAGATCACCTGCCAGTTCTGCCACCACATACACGACACGTTTCTGATCTTTACGCCAGATGCTTTTTTCTTTTACCTCTTCCTTTACCTGAGCCAGATCACCCAGCGTTGAAACACCACCCATCATATTCTGTACAGGCAGGCTGTTCAGTTCATTTACGTTTCCTTTCTCGCTATCGCTCAGTTGCAGACGAACAGCCACGGGAGCCAAAGCATCTTCCTGATGCAGATATCCGGCAGATTTACCCGATACTGCTGCGGTAAGGTTTTCGGTAATACGAGCAGGAGCTATTCCACGTGTCATCGCTTTTT
>JBOFDD010000025.1:0-2798 GCA_051646645.1 Bacteroidales bacterium
ATTACCAATTTTGCTAACTCTTCAACACCAGCACCACCTTTAGCAAAACCTTCACTAATAGCAGCTTTCACACCATGTTCTTTGCAGAAATTAAGAACGAAGTCTAATTCAGCCTCTGAATCGGTATCGAAACGGTTGATAGCAACAACCGGTGTAATATTAAATTTCTGAACATTTTCAAGATGCTTCTCCAGGTTGCATATTCCTTTAGCCAGAGCATCAAGATTTTCATTCTTAAGTTCAGCAAGTTTAGCTCCGCCATGATATTTAAGAGCACGTATTGTAGCTACGATCACAATTGCATTAGGAGCTATATTAGCTTCACGGCATTTAATATCCAGAAACTTCTCACCACCTAAGTCGAATCCAAATCCAGCTTCGGTTACTGTATATTCTGAATTAGACATTGCAATCTTAGTTGCAATAATACTATTTGTTCCCTGTGCAATATTAGCAAACGGTCCCCCGTGAATAATAGCAGGAGTACCTTCAAGCGTTTGTACAAGATTTGGCATAATGGCATCTTTAAGAAGAGCAGCCATAGCACCATGAACATTTAGCTCTCTTGCATAAACCGGCTTTTTATCAAATGTAAATCCTACCAGGATGTTACCTAATCTGCGCTTCAAATCCTCGCGGTTCTTTGAAAGACAAAGAATGGCCATAATTTCAGAGGCAGCAGTAATATCAAATCCGGTTTCGCGTGGTACACCCATCGTAGTTCCGCCTAATCCGATAACAATTTTGCGAAGAGCACGGTCATTCATGTCCATAACATGTTTCCATGTAATCGTTCTCGGATCCATATTTAATGATCCTTCAGTCATCTGAAGATTGTTGTCAATAACCGCAGCAAGCAGATTATGAGCTTTCTCAATTGCAGAAAAATCGCCGGTAAAGTGAAGATTAATATCTTCCATTGGCACAACTTGTGAATACCCTCCTCCGGCTGCTCCACCTTTGATACCAAAGACAGGACCAAGAGACGGTTCACGAAGAACGACAGTTGCTTGTTTATTTAAACGGTTAAGAGCTTGTGCCAGACCAATAGAGACGGTAGTTTTACCTTCGCCGGCAGGGGTAGGAGAGATAGCAGAAACGAGAATAAGCTTGGACATGATTTCATTGTCCGGTTTGAGGTACGAGTGTGGAATCTTGGCTTTGTATTTTCCATATAACTCCAGATCATCAGGTGAAATACCCATCATAGATCCGATCTCTGTGATATGCCTCATTTTCGCTTCGTGAGCAATTTCGATATCCGTTTTCATTTTCAGTCAGGTTGTTAAGAATTTGCATTCAAATATAGAACATAAATGAATAATATTTCGATAGAAAAAAAAACTCTACCGACAATCTAACATTTCAACAATTAGATAAGTTCCCAATTTTCAGGCATAAAAAGACTTAATGCAACAAAAGGAGTAATTGATTAATTTCTTCTTATTAAGTATAAATAAGAAAATATTACAAATCAATTACTCCTTTTGTCTTATGCGATGTCTTATTTTTCAAGACTTCTTAAGTATTCGATCTCTTCTTTCCAGATAGATTCATCGGGCGTTTCGAGAATAACAGGAATATTGTCAAATCGTGGGTCATTCATGATTCGCTCAAAGAATGAAGTCCCTAGAAAGCCCTTTCCTATACTGTCATGTCTGTCTACTTTTGTACCTAAAGCTTTTTTTGAGTCGTTAAGGTGAATACCTTTCAGGAAATTAAAACCAACTACCTTATCAAATTGGTCAAAAACTTTGCTATATCCTTCTTCAGTTTCAATATCATAACCGGCTGTAAAAGTGTGGCATGTGTCGAGACAAACACCTATGCGGCTTTTATCTTTAACCCGGTCAATAATGTATCGAAGCTGTTCGAATGTATACCCAAGATTACTTCCCTGACCGGCTGTATTTTCTATAACTGCTGAGACATCATTTGTTTTAGCAAGTGTTATATTAATTGATTCAGCAATACGATTCAGACATTCCTCTTCTGAAATTTTATTCAGGTGGCTTCCCGGATGAAAGTTGAGAAGTTTAAGACCTAACTGCTCGCATCGTTGCATCTCATCAAGAAATGCAGCGCGGGATTTTTCAAGTCCTTCTTCTTCCGGGTGTCCGAGATTAATCAGATAACTGTCATGCGGAAGAATATATTTAGGGTCAAAACCGAAGCGTGAACAATTTTCTTTAAATGCATCAATACTTTCCTGAGTTAAAGGTTTAGCAACCCATTGTCTCTGATTTTTAGTAAAAAGAGCAAATGCATTTGCGCCAATAGCTGCTGCGTTCAAAGGCGCATTTTCAACGCCACCCGAAGCACTCACATGAGCACCGATATATTTCATTTTGTAATAGTATTAAAATTAGAATAGAACAAATTAAGCATATAAATTCAATTTAACGCACATAATCCTATTTAATAAAGCCTAAGAAGGTTATTTGTCAAATAAAGGAGCAAGAGCATCATTAGAGTTTATCCCTAAACTTGCTATTGAAGACGGATCGCTTTCGTTTCCATAGCGGTCAACCGATGTAATAATGATGTATCTGAGCTTAGGGTAAGATACAGATGGTAACATCAGCTCTTTTGAATCAATATTTGTACATATCAGGTATGCACCTTCATTGATATCAATATCCGGTGAATCAGAACCATAAATATTACCCGTTGGCGGAATTAATTTAGTGCATACTTAACTCTACCAATAGGTTTGTTGTTGATCTTATTTATATATTGCAGGATTGTAAATGCACTAATCTTTCCGATAATTCGGGCAAACAATCCAGCATTGTCTT
>JBOFDD010000026.1:0-7152 GCA_051646645.1 Bacteroidales bacterium
ATATAGTGAAAAGGGTTATGCAATGAGAGCTGAGGTTCTTGGTTGTATAACCCTTTTTTAGTTTAAAGGAGATACAACTATGATACTTCCTGATTTTCTGAAGAAAGGAGATGTTATCCGTCTCATAACACCATCGGGAGCCGTTGAGCCGGAATATGTTACCCGTGCTGCCGAAGTATTGACTTCGTGGGGCTATGAGCCTCAGATTGCGAATCACGCTTTGACTAAAGAAGGTCGGTTTGCCGGAACAACGTCAGAAAGACTGAAAGATTTGCAGGATGCCTTCGAAGACCCTCGGGTGAAAGCTGTTCTTTGCACAAGAGGAGGTTATGGCATTGTGCATTTACTGGCAGAGATGGATCCATCTCTGATTCGTAACAATCCGAAATGGCTGATTGGATATAGCGACATTACGGCTCTTCATGCCATGTGCAGCTATCAGGGTGTGATTTCGCTCCATGCTCCGATGTGTAAACATCTGGCTGATTCAAAAGGGCTGGATATTCCGTCGCTTGATCTCAGAAATATTTTTGAAGGAAGGTTGCCGGAGTATGAGCTACCTGTTCACCCGCTTTCGGTATACGGCGAAGCTGAAGGAACGCTTATCGGAGGCAATCTGGCCGTATTCTGCGGCTTGCGTGGTACACGTCTTGACACGACAGCGTTTGTGGATGATCCTGTCCTTTTTATCGAAGATATAGGAGAGAAGCCCTATCAGATTGACCGTATGCTTTATAATCTGGAGCTGGGAGGTGTTTTTGCAAAGCTGAAAGCCCTGATCGTGGGACAGTTTACCGATTATGAAGAAGATCCGCTCATGTATGATACGGTTCTTGTGACTATACGTAAGATTACAGAGAAGTATAATATCCCACTGATCTTTGATTTTCCGGTCGGACATACCGACTTTAACCGTCCGTTGCTTTGCGGCGCAAAAGTACGGCTGACAAATGATAAGCTTAGTTACATATAGAAAAAGAAAAGGACAGCCCGTCGGACTGTCCTTTTTGTTTTTTATACAGAACACTGTGCGTATTACAGCGATTCGAGCATACGTTTGATTACAACCTGAGCCGATATTTCGCGGTTGGCAGCTTCGGGAATGACAATTGACGTTTCACTTTCAATGACATCATCCGTCACAATCATATTGCGTCTTACCGGCAGACAGTGCATAAAGAATGCATTGTTTGTCAGAGCCATCTTCTCAGCATCTACAGTCCAGTCTCTGTCCTGCGACAATACTTTTCCGTAGTTCGGGTCGTTGAATGCCGACCAATTCTTTGCATAGATAAAGTCAGCACCTTCGAACGCTTTGCGCTGATCGTATTCCACTTTAGCTTTCCCCACAAACTGCGGATCCAGTTCATAGCCTTCCGGATGAGTAATCACGAAATCATAATCCGTTTCGTTCATCCATTCGGCAAAAGAGTTGGCAACAGCCTGAGGCAGAGCTTTCGGATGCGGAGCCCATGTCAGTACCACTTTAGGACGTTCCGTTCTTTTAAACTCTTCGATTGTAATTAAATCAGCAAAGCTCTGAAGCGGGTGTCTTGTCGCGCCTTCCATGCTAAATACCGGACGACCTGAATATTTAATGAATTGCGAGATAATCGTTTCCTGATAATCATCCTGCTTGTTTTCGAATGTGGCAAAAGCTCTTACACCGATGATGTCGCAGTAGCTTCCCATCACAGGGATCGCTTCCAGAATATGTTCCGGTTTATCACCGTCCATAATCACACCGCGTTCGGTTTCGAGCTTCCATGCTCCCTGATTGATATCAAGAACCATGGTGTTCATACCGAGATTCATAGCCGCTTTCTGAGTACTCAGACGCGTGCGCAGACTGGAATTAAAGAAAATCATCAGTAATGTTTTATTCTTTCCCAGTTCGCAGTCCTTAAAGCGATCTTTTTTTATTTCAAAAGCCTCTTCAAGAGCTTGTTTCAGATTTCCAATATCTTTAACATTGGTGAAGTGTTTCATGTGTTCAAAGTTTAGGAGTTGTGTTTAATAAAAATAGCTTAAGCCATTCCGCTTCTGCCGATTAGCGGCGGAACAGGAGGCATTTCATCTTCAATGCGAATGCGTCCGAACTGGCTTTCATATTTCTCTATATTTTCCTGCAAAGCCTGCATCAGGCGTTTTGCATTCTCAGGAGTCATAATGATGCGCGATTGAACCTGAGCTTTAGGCACTCCCGGCATGATACGAACAAAGTCCGTTACAAATTCCGAGCTGGAGTGAGTTATAATTGCAAGGTTGGCATACGTGCCCTGAGCGATATCTTCTTTTAATTCGATTTCGATCTGTTTGTTGTTTTGATTTTCCATGTCTAATAAGGATTATAAAAAATTATTATTCGATTTCGAACTCTTTCATTTCGTACATATCCGAATACTCATCCCAATCTTCGTCTAATTCAACATAGAGTGAGATCGGAAGCATTTCGAATGAAGAAAGGGCTTCGTTTAAACGTTCTCCGAAAACACGGGATGTACGTGCGTAGAACACAAGTGTGCGTTCTTTGTCGCCGGTATATACCCCTGTAAGAATAGCCAGCTTGTCTTTTTCCATTGTTTTCTGAAGCACTTCCTGTACCTGCTCCATCAATTCGGCTTCGGCATCCGTAGGCATTCCTTTGCTGTCACCCTCGTATTTCCAGTAAATTTCAATACGTTCTTTCAGTTTACGACAATTTTTGAACTCTTCGAGTTCTTCACGTCCGCTCACAAAGATAATATTCCCGTTTTCAGCTGTCGATAAGGCGCTGAACCATTCGTTACTTAGTCTCATTATTGATACAATTCAATTGTTTCTTCTTATTCATTAAACAGGCATTGCAGTCTTTCGAGGAAGTCTGCAACATCTTTTCCGTCTACCAGACTGTGGTGTACATGGATCGAAAGAGGCATCCATAAGTGCCCGTCCTTCTCATGTATTTTACCGGTCGATATTTTCGGAACAGACTCTTCACTTTTCATATATCGGGCATGCGATAGCGAAGTAAACTTCACCCAGGGTATGGCCGAAAAGTGGATGGTGTCTTCTCTTCGTGCATCATCGGTACGGTTCATCCCCTCAATCACTTGTATGCGCTGAATCTCTTCCTGCATATGTTGTTTGAAAAGGTTGAAATCCTCGTTGTAGTACATGAAGCCGAAGGCAAATGTTCCGTCTTTCTTTCCGATGGAAGGCGAAACATGTATCTTGTTAAACCGATACAATTCACCGTTTACGATACGCAGCTTTAGCGGATCGCAGCTGTTGATTGCTTTCAGAATCGTATAGACTGAATGAATAAAAAACGATTCGTTGTTCGCCTTGCAGTACCGGTATAGCTTCGTTACGTCCATATCGGCAGTCATTCCGTAAAAAGGTTCGGCAAATTCCCGAAAGAAGTGGAATAGTTCCTTTCTGTTCCAGTTTTCTATATCTATCTTTTCTTTATCCATCATTGTTCTATTCATTTCAAGATCTTCAAAACAGCTCTTTATTACAAATGTAGTAGTTTTTAATCAGAACTTGTAATGAATAGAAGCCTTTGTCTCATACGTATTGAATAAAACATCTTTTTCGTAACGATAATCGGTCTTTCTCAGATACATATACCCGTTGATACGGAAATCCAGATTCGGATTAATATTGATTCTGAACTGAGGATTCAGCATCAGGAATGTCGTATTACCTTTATCGCCCTGAACATTAAGTAATTCAGGAGGAACACGCGAATAATCGGCATTCGGATTCCATCCTTTCCAGGTATAAAGCTGATATATTTCTGCGCCTAACCGAAATGCAGCTTTGTTGCTAAACGTAATTTCTGTATGCGTGAGAGTACTGAATCCGCTACCGAAGTTATAGTCTCTTTCGCCGATTTTATCGTAGTCAGAGGCACTTCCTCCCATAAGAATTCCATTGATTATTAGCCCAAACTTCAGGTCGATAGACTGATTGCTGTTCTTCATGTTGTAGAGAATCCCTCCGCCGAAAGAAGCAGCAGAAGCCAGCTTGAACGGAACAACATCCGAGCCTTTTATACCCGATTTTGAATCGTAGTAGGACAGGTGCTGGAATGCTCCGACAAGCATTTTATGACCCTTGATCGGTGTATAGTGTTTTCCGTAAAGCAAGCCAAGGATATTCATCTTTCCTACAAACGGCTGTGATCCGACCACATTGAACGATGCATCCATCGTAAAGTATTCATAAGGCACAGGATAAGTAACTTCAAACGGGTCGTTATATGCAATGCTCAGGTCAAGTACACCGGCACCACCCCCTTTGTAAGGCGCAGACGATTCGGAAATGAATGTAGAACCGATTCC
This sequence comes from Bacteroidales bacterium, assembly GCA_051646645.1. Lineage (GTDB taxonomy): Bacteria > Bacteroidota > Bacteroidia > Bacteroidales > UBA7332 > UBA7332. The sequence continues at coordinate 4,332 of JBOFDD010000026.1, forward strand.
TAATTCGATGTTTACATCATCATTCTTATACGGACGATGATAACCGCGACGTTTTCGTTTCCACACATCTCCGTCGATCATACGGTTAATGAATCCCATCGGGTTAATTAGTCCGGCTGCGAGTTCCAGTCCGAACCGACGAAATCCGGTGGCCGATTCATCTAATATTTTATACGAAAGTCTGTGAGTAATTTCACCAATAGCCAGCCCTCCGATGGAAGTCGCAAACAGATCATTTACCGAAGCCGGTTCACTTTCTGCCAGTAGTTCCCAGGTAAAGCTTCCGAAGAACGTATAAGGGATACATTGCCAGTAGTTCAGACCGTTAGATCTTGCCGCATTGTAGTATAGATTTCCATGATAAGGGTGCGAGAACATATTCGTCTCAAGTCCGTCACTGTCCCACGTAAATCCACGGATCATATTTTTGCTCATCGTATGGATATTCACCCTGGCCCATGGCTCATTTGATACAAATCGGTTGAACGACCATATTGTTATGTTTGTGCCCGCAATCAGGGCAACCGGGCGATACGGATTCAATTTAAATGAAGAATCCACGAGTGGAGAGCGCTCTTTGGCTCTCCACAACGAATCATTTTGTGCGGAAAGTTGAACAGAAATAAATAAAAGTAATGCAGGCAGAATAAGTTTATATAGTTTCATGTCTGATTAATCAAAAAAGGATAATACAATAATTTAAAACAACGAAACTCCGAATTCAAAGATAGGCTTGTGACGATAGCAGTCAAAAGAGCTGTAGCGTGCTGAATATTCATATCCTCCCGATGCAAATACGCCAAAATAGCGGCAAACCTGAAATGCAAGGTTTCCTCTTGCCTGTACCGACCATAGCGTGTTTGGTATATCATCGTTCTCCTTGTCCGACACCAGGTTGATATGCGAATACCCTAAATCGGCAGAGATCCGGAATCGTTTCAGATTCTTATAAAATCCATAGCGGTAGCTGAATGCTCCCGAGAAGTCGGCAACCTTATGATCATAGGGATAACCGATAGACAGAATGGAATACGTTCTTTGATTTGCAAAGCGGATACCAAAGGCTATGGCAGTCATACTGCCCCCGTAGATTATGCCGTTTATCTTTGTTTTCGGATTCATATTTACCAGTCCCAACTGTACGCGTGCCGTATCATAGCTGTAATTGATTATACCTAACTGAGTGCCTTTTACGCTTCTTCCCGAAACGTTCATTACCCCGATTTGAGCTCCGCATACCCGTTTCGCGTAGTTTACTATGCCGAATTGCGCTCCATGCATGTCATCCATCGATACATTCAGGAAACCGCTTACCTGTGCACCTTTCATTTCGCCACCTGCGATGTTGTTAAGTGCACTTAACTGAAAGCCGTTAACTCCGGAGGCATTGAAGTTCGAAAGTCCGCTGATCTGGACTCCCTTTACTTTTCCGATATTAAAGTTTGAAAGCCCCGACAACTGCAATCCGCGCATCTGTCCGTACAGAACGTTTAATCCTCCGGTAATGAGAACACCTTCACCACGGGTCTGCGTGTAAGTCAGAAGTCCTGCAATGTTCATCCCCAGCATTCCTCCTTTATTCACGCTGTTTATTCCCGAAATACTGAGTCCTTTCATCTCTTCGAGTACAGCTCCGGAGACAAGGTTAAGACCAAATCCCTGAAGATTGTTTATTCTGGAGCATGGAAAGCCAAACTGAAAATTGACAATATTTCCCGGGTTAAGAGGAACATTATTTACTTTTCCTCCCATGGATATCGAAAACGGATACACTTTGTCATTCTCGTCAATTAAATTTTCTGCACGAATCAGTGAATGAAATGAAATAAAAAATAGAACTAAAACGTAAAGTTGCCGCATATAAATCCTGTTTAAAATTCGGTGCAAATATAGGTTATTAAAGAAATAGCCATGATTATTAGGGTATTAAACTCGATGTGTTTAGGTAATTTTAATTTTGTAGTACTAAAACAACACGCTGTTTATATATATGAACAAATTGCTATAAAAAATAGTTATAGCCAAGAACAAATTTATATAACTACATTAAGCCTTAATCAGTTTACTTTACAATCTGAAAAAATACTAACAATCTTCAACGCTCATCTGTTTTGATGCCGGGATTGTTATTCATATATCTAACATTTACCTATATAAAGCTATGAAACAGTTAACAGATGAAAAGCTTCTTATAATCGGAGCAGCCGGTATGATCGGTTCAAACATGTTGCAAACAGCAATGATGATGGGTCTTTCTTCTAATATTTGTGCTTATGATCCTTATGCTCCGGCATTGGAAGGTGCAGTTGAAGAGATGTATCATTGTGGTTTTGACGGTGTGGATTTAACCTGGACAACAGATGCTAAAGAAGCATTTACAGGGGCTAAATACATTGTGTCTTCAGGTGGTGCTGCCCGTAAAGCAGGAATGACCCGCGAAGACCTTTTGAAAGGAAATGCCGAGATTGCTGCTCAGTTAGGAAAAGATATTAAACAATATTGTCCGGATGCTAAACATGTGGTAATTGTATTTAACCCTGCTGATATCACAGGATTAGTTACTTTGCTTTACTCAGGTTTGAAACCAAATCAGGTGAGCACACTGGCTGCACTAGACAGTACACGTCTGCGCACAGTACTGGCTCAGCATTTCAACATTCCTCAGGACAAAGTGGTTGGATGCAGAACTTACGGCGGACACGGCGAACAGATGGCTGTATTTGCGTCTACTGCAAAATTTGACGGAACTCCGTTGAAAGATATTATCGGAACAGAAGCGCTTTCTAAAGAAGAGTGGGCTGATATGCAGCAACGCGTTACA
>JBOFDD010000027.1:0-2174 GCA_051646645.1 Bacteroidales bacterium
CTATTTTTGAGTATGAATGACAGTTTTTGCCCGATTCGTAGTAACCGATTACATAATTCAATCTTTCGTCTTCACTAAATTTTCTGTTTACACTCATAATTGTTATTGTTTTTGTGTCAACTTTTTTCAGTATAAGACAGAACTTTCCGAAAGATTTTATTCCTTCGTGAGATAGTACAAATGTACGGAACGGGAACAGGGTGATTGAGGACAACTGAGGTCAACTGAGGACAACTGAGGTAGAAAGATTTATTTAACTATTTATAATTATTTTTTGCATGAATAATAAAGATCTTAAGAACATTGAGGACCTTAAGGTCTTTAATATCTTTAAAGTCCTTAAGGCCCCTAATCCCCTAACTGCTTTTCTGCTCTCTTTTTTATTGCTCTCCTCCGTTTTTTCCTTTAATAAAATTGAAGCGATACGAGAATTTGATCATGCCATAGCGGCCGATGCTGTTCCATCGGTTGTCTGAAATAGATGTAGCCGAAATACTCCGGCTGGAGCTTTCGTTCTGACCAAGTATATCCATTACAATCAGTGATACTGAAGCCTGGCGGTTTTTGAGAAACTCTTTTGAAATTTCGGCATCCCAGTTTACCACCTGACGATTATAACCTTCGGCATATCCGCTTTTACCTCTGTAGATAGCAGCGGTACCAAATGAAAGATCCCAGGGAAGTTCCCAGCGCAGGTCAAGTCGGGAACCATATTCCCATGTACTTTGTCCTTTCATATTCTGCAAACTGTTGCGTATACCCGAATATTCTCCATTTATCTCCAGAGTAGCATACATCATATCTCCCGAATAAGAAAGACCTACTGTTTGTCCGACTGTATTGTTTTTCGACTGATTCTCTTCAGCGTTGGTGAATCCGGTACGCTGATTAAATGCATAGTTCGTATTTGACGAGAATTGATAATCCTTATTCCTGAAAGGCATGGAAACCATGACTGTATTTGTTGATGACCAGTTGCCATTAACATTGCGGTAGGATGTGAAACGTTTCCCGTTCTCCGGGTTATAAAGACTATAGGAAGTAATGTTATTTTGCTCAAAGCTAAAATTTGAAAAAGCCATTACAGACAGTTGAGACTCCCTTTTAGACAAACGCCAGTTTCCACTGAACTGGTGACGGAAGCCATTTTTCAGATCAGGATTACCCTGCATCTCTGCTACCGGTGAAAGAACTTCAATTACAGGAGAAAGCTGGCGAGCTGTAGGCATATTGCTCCGTCCGAAATAGCTGAATGAGAGAAATGATCCTCTTTTTTTATCATTCCAGAATACCGATAGACGGGGTGAATAGTTAAACTGATGCTGTAACTGATTCTTCAGGACTGTTTGCCCTACATAGGTATCCTCATCAAAGCGTGAAGGATCAAAAGACATACCCAGATTGTAAGCAACATTTTTTATTTTCGAACGGAATGAAACCCCTGCTGACTGATTCAGTCGATTGCTTGATGTACTACGGCTATAAAGAGAGTCCAGTACATTGTAAACTCCGTTTTTATCAGCCGAGAATGTATTATTTTCATTAGTAGCATCTGAACTGTTTATGGAATAATTCACCACGAGCGCTCCGTTTTTACCTATAGGCTCGGAATAACTTACACGCATGCTGGCTGAGTTATTATCCGTGCGGGCGCCTCTTTCCTGATCAAGCTGTACAATACTATCACCCGAAAGACGTGCAAATGTATTTATGGATTGGCGGTGAGAATTATTATCATCCCGAGTTTTACCCCATTTAAGCTGCATAGTCACTAAACGGCCCTTTTTGCCGAGAGTCTTGGTGACGAAACTTTCCAGCCCATAGCTCCACTGATTACTATTCCCTTTATTCGTACCAACACTGCTGTTAACCATTCGTTGTTGCCCGTCAAGCGTCTGAGAATCGCCCGTTTCATTGTTAATTCGATAAGCATATTGAAAGTTAGGACGAAGCTGAAATGAGAAGCTTGTATCTTTTTTATATTCAATCTGGAAGTTCGTTTGTATGGAACGTTCCATTTTCCGGTTATCTGTATTATTTCGGGTAAAGTACGAGCTATCAGGCAACAGATTCTCGGTAAAAGTCTGATTCTGATCTTTATCTGTCTGATGTTTAAAGCGAATATTCCCATCAATATTCAATCCCTTTTTGACCACTTTATTTACATTCAGTGC
>JBOFDD010000028.1:0-2004 GCA_051646645.1 Bacteroidales bacterium
GTTAAGGACTTAGAACTTAAGTTTTAAGTTTTGATTACACTTTCTTTGCAAGCACTGATCAAATGGGAGGAGATTTGAACTTGGATCTGAGGAAAACTTTCCAGATTACCCATAAAATGGGTATGAGAAACTTTAGTTATATCACCTTTGGTTTATAAAAAAATGAGCGTTGATTCTTATAAAGATCAACGCTCATTTTTTTATAATTCACCTTAGCTTTTTTCTTTTATCTGCTTTGGTTTTTCTAAAATCAAACTTTGCTCTTTTTACATATATCGAAGTGATAAATACACTGATTTAAAACTCCAGCGGGCCAAGCTTTGGCATGAGGCGTTGAATCTGACTGGCACGCTTCAATACATAAGGACCTGGCTTAGCAGAATTGTAACGAATCGGATTGGGTAGTGTTGCAGCTATGAGAGCAGACTGATATTTGGTTAGTTTAGCAGCCGTTGTGTGGAAATGGGCTTGGGCTATAGCTTCAGCGCCATATATTCCATCTCCCATTTCAATGGAATTAAGATAGACTTCCATAATTCGTTCTTTGCTCCAGAATAGTTCAATAAGTACAGTAAAGTAAGCTTCGAATCCTTTGCGGATAAACGAATGCCCCGGCCAAAGAAATACGTTTTTTGCTGTTTGTTGAGAGATAGTACTTGCTCCACGTGCTTTTTTACGTTTCTCATTTTCTTTAATTGCTTTCTTTAATTCTACGAAATCAAAGCCATTGTGAGTAAGAAACCGATTGTCTTCTGATGCTATAACTGCACGAACGAGATTAGGCGATATCTTGTCAAAAGGTACCCAGTCGTGTTTAAGTTTAGGGCTTTCGCCTTCAAATAGCTGTCCTCCACAGCGGATAATCATCAAAGGAGTAACAGGTACCGGCACAAAGCGGAAAAGCAGAACTGAAAAAATACTCCATATGAAGAAAATAAGAATGATTCGTTTAATCCAGAGTAAAATCTTTTTCATGATTGACTTGATAAGACAAGATAAGGAAAGGCTTCGATTGATTTATCAACCGAAGCCTTTTATGAGGTTTATTTAAGATCTTCGCTATAGTAAGCCTGAGGTAGTGAACGGCAGTTGTACTGAGATGCCATAATCTGACCATAAGCTCCTGCTGATCGCATAGCAAGGAAGTCTCCACGATGAGATTTGTTGAGTTTAACATCTTTGCCAAAGCAATCTGACGATTCGCAAACAGGACCTACGACTTCGTATTTTTCAGGTTTTTCATCTGAGCTTAAGTTCTCAATGCGATGATAAGCCTGATAAAGAGCAGGGCGAATAAGCTCTGTCATTCCGGCGTCGACAATTGCGAAGTTTTTGTTTACACCTTCTTTGATATAAAGAACTCGTGTAATGAGGCTACCGCACTGACAAACAATTGAGCGACCCGGTTCGAAATGAACTTCCTGTCCGGCTTTCACATTCAGGTTCTCATTGAAGATGGCAAAATAACGTGCGAAATCCGGAATTGGATCTCCGTTTGGATCCTGATAGTTGATGCCAAGACCGCCTCCAACATTGATAATGCTGATATCAATACCTTTTGACTCAACCATGCCAAGCACAATATTAATGCGCGAGCATACATCGTTGAAAACAGAAAGATCAGTGATTTGCGAGCCTACGTGGAAGTGTAGTCCGATCATTTCAATATTCGAAAGCTCTTTAACGCGGTTAAGCACTTTGTCTAAGAGCTCCATGCTTATACCGAATTTGTTTTCTTTCAAACCGGTAGTAATATAATGGTGTGTTTTTGCATCAACTTCCGGATTAACACGCAATGCAACGCGTGCTTTCTTTCCTTTTTCAGATGCAATCTCGTTGATAACTTCCAGCTCGGCAATAGATTCGACATTGAAACACTGAATATTTTCGTTCAGAGCCAGATCAATTTCCCAGTCAGCCTTACCAACACCTGCAAACACAATTCTGTAGTAACACCTGGTGATGGTGGAAGTTTCGCATCTATCGCCCCCGCTAACATAGACA
>JBOFDD010000029.1:0-5701 GCA_051646645.1 Bacteroidales bacterium
GTTAAGGACTTAGAACTTAAGTTTTAAGTTTTGATTACACTTTCTTTGCAAGCACTGATCAAATGGGAGGAGATTTGAACTTGAATCTGAGGAAAACTTTCCAGATTACCCATAAAATGGGTATGAGAAACTTTAGTTATTAATTTATTCAGCAGACCCTACTTAAATTGTTTGTCAAAGTCCAACCACAAAGAGACGCTAAGAATTCTCTTAAGCCGATGAAAAAATCCGCTTATGTGATCTATTTAATTCTCTTAAGCAAATGATTTCATTCTCTTATGTGAATTTTTGAGGAAGAAGGAATAATATAAACAAGGTGTAAAAGTGAACGAGAAAAGACATCTCCATATATTAGGTGAATAAATTCACTATTCTGATATATGAAAGGCATATATAAAGGCATCTCACACAGATTTTTCTTAACTGCCAAATTGTGGTGGCTCTTTAGCGACTTTACCAATCTAAAACAAAAACGCTGTGCGACTCTGTGGTTACTCCTTTAAACTCTGTGTAGCTCTCATGCTCTGGAAAATAAAAATTACACAAAGTTCCAGAGAGTGAAGAGGAGTTTCACAGAGTTTTTTATCATTGTCGTTCTCTTATCGGTGGGTGTAGTAATTGGTATTGAAAAAAGTTTGAAAAGTGACAAATGCATTTGCAACACATGCGCAAACCAGCTACTGGTGGGGTATTAGGCGGTGACAAATGGTGTTGCAAATAAAATCATTTGTCACCGCCATTTGTCACCGCTCAATCCCTTTACTGATCGGCGATTCAGGGCTTGTTGCAAATGCATTTGTCACAATTAAAAAAAATAATTGCAGGAAGTAATCCGCTTAAAGCAAAAACAGCAAGGAGCAAAATCAATTTACCTACTTGCTAAACTGATTTTGCCGCTTTGAAACTTTGGTTAGCAAGGAGCTGATAGTAAGCAAATGATTTCATTCTCTTATGTGAATTTTTCGAACGTATTAACCCGCGCGTTCATAAGTATGAACGTATATTTTCATTTAAATGAAAATATATTTTCATACGTATGAACCGGCGCGTTCATTTAAATGAACTTTTGGAGTTGAACGCATTAAAATCAGACCTTAAAACCTGAAAAACAAATACATACCTCCACAAAAGCAAATATAAACCTTATGGATTCAAGGTATATATTTCTACAGAAACAAACTTATATCTTGAGCCGTAGAAATATATATTTTAATTCGAAATACTGAAACGATTGACAACCCCGGGTCATAATACTGGATGGGTTGACACTTCTTTATTCTATTTACGTAAATGGTTGTCAGTGCGGGTAGATCTTTACTGATTTGGTTGACAATCTCCTTAGTGTTCTCAATAAATCAAAGGTGGATTTTGGAAAAACCTACGTAGGTTTTTATAAAAACGAACGCTGGTAAAATAATTTATCAACGCTGATTCTTGCAAAACAGAGAAGAGCGTTTTTGCCTTATCATACTGCTCTTAAATGACTATTCAAAGTTCCCGCCTACATCGCCACGCTGTGTATGAGATATTTTATATATTTGCGATACAAGAAAAGATTATCTTCAATGGACCAAAAACTTCTCGAACTATTAACGACTGATACCGAAATAAAAAACGGGATAGATGCAATTGCCGAAGAGCTCTCTTTTCCGGCTAAAACCTGTCTACTATTTGAAGGCGCTATATCCAATCATCTGTATATCTTAAAAAAGGGAGTGTTACGTCTATGGTTTAATCAGGATGGACGCGATATTACTTTTCAGTTTTTTCTGGAAGGACAGTCTGTGGCATCCATAGAAAGTTTTCTACATAGAAAACCAAGTCTTTTTTCGCTGGAGAGTATTGAGCCGGTTACGGTATGGCGATTAAGACGGGATGATTTTATATCTTTAACAGAAAAACACCCTGCACTAAAAGAAATATTATATCAGCATGTTACTGAAAGGTTAATCAATTATTCTCATCTGTTCTTGTCGCGAATTACCGACAAACCTGAAACACGTTATCATAAACTTGTAACCGAAAATCCGGATATAGTAAAGCGTATTCCGCAGCATTATCTGGCTTCTTATTTGGGTATCACTCCGGTGTCATTAAGCAGAATCAGAAACCGGAAATAGTTGTTTCTTTACAATTGTTATCGTCAGGGGGGAAAACGACGATTAGTTTTGTAACTAAAAACAATGGACACTAATCATCTGAATCAAGCTTCCGGGAAGAGTAAAACGTACAAGCACCGTCACCGGAACTATACAAATATTCAATTCTTATTATTAACCCTGATCATGATTTACTCCGGGCTATACATTCAGCTCCGGTTTCACGTAAATATTCTTCACGGTGAATCGCTCCTAAGTCTGGAAACGTGGCGGTTTATTCATATTACTTCCTCTATACTGTTTACTGCGTTCACGGTTTTTCATATCTCGAAGCATAAAAAATGGTATAAATCTGTCCTATCAAAACGAGTTCCCGTAAAATGCAGAGCAACTTTTCTGCTTACACTTCTGCTTGTCCTATCTGTTATTACAGCTTTGTTTGCTCTGATCGTTTCCGGTGCTTCACTTCGAACACAATGGATTGAGATACATGACAAGATATCGGTTCTGTTTCTTATTTTGCTGGGAGGACATATTCTCAAAAGGAGAAAAAACTTTCGACTATCATAAAGGGAGAGGAATTCGATACCCTGAATACACATCATACAGTTTGCAGCTCTCCGCTCTTTTTTGTTTCTTTGCGAAAACAGAACCAAGGGCGAACACATAGATTCGCCCCTACATTTATAAGAATACAACTAAGTAGTCGCACCAAACCAATTTACTAAAATGAATCTGACGGGACTTATCATCTCCTTGCTTGTAATAGCAGGTGTAGCTTTTCTTTTATTTCGTAATTACTATGCGCAGGCTGTATTGCTGATCGGAGGATTGATTCTGATTTCTTTTGCTCTTCTTTTCGAAGGAGAAAGCGTAGTATTTGAATCTATCGGAAAAAGCGAAACCAATTCCATTGCGTTTAATCTGATCTCTCTTTTCACAAAAATAGCTGCATCCAAGTTAGCCGGCATTGGGCTGCTGATCATGTCTATCGGTGGTTTTGTAAATTATATGAAACATATTGGTGCAAGCAATGCGCTGGTTGCTATTGCGGTCAAACCATTACGCCTGTTCCGCAAATTTCCGTATCTGACAGCTGCTATGCTGATTCCGATCGGTCAGTTTTTGTTTATGGCAACCCCTTCAGCAGCAGGTTTATCTCTTTTACTGATGGTTGCCGTATATCCGTTGCTTATACAATTGGGGATCAGCAAGACGAGTGCAGTGGCAGTTATCATTGCCTGTACCATTTTTGACATGGGACCGGCTTCGGGAAACGTGCATCAGGCTGCTGCTCTCTCTGGCATGAGTGGTATGGATTATTTTGTAAATTATCAGCTTCCGCTTACCGTGCCGGCTGTCTGTTTTATGGTCTTGATGTACCTGATCGTAAACCGATATTTCGATAAAAAGCAATCTTATGTGGTCGAAGCCATTCAGACCGAAGAACTAAAAACGGATATACCCTCTTTCTACGCTCTTCTTCCGGTACTTCCAATCGTTATGCTTTTTGTATTTTCGGATCTGTTCGGATCGAAAGTTCACATCAACGCTCCTATTGCCATGGTTAGCTCCATGCTGATTACGATGGGAATTGAGTTTATCCGTCTTCGTGATCTCAAAAAGGTTGCCGCAGGAAGCAAAACATTCTGGGATGGTGCAGCAGATGTGTTTGCATCAGTGGTGTCGCTGATTATCTGTGCCGAGTTCTTTGCCGAAGGTGTAAAACTGATGGGACTGATCGATTCACTGGTATATATTTCGCAACATCTTGGATTCGGATTCACAGGGTTGTCGGGAATTATGACCTCTATGATTTTCGGTTCGTCCGTTCTTTTGGGTAGTGGTAATGCCTCGTTCTTCGCATTCGGACCACTGGTACCGGACATTGTAAACCAGCTCTCTGCTCCGGGGAGTACAGAAGTGCTTGATACCGGACGAATGATTGTCACGATGCAGCTTGCTGCGAGCACCGGACGAGCTCTGTCTCCGATTGCCGGACTAATCATTGCGACATCTGCCATTGCTAAGATTTCGCCATTTGATGTTGTGAAACGGAATGTCATTCCGCTTGTGGCAACAACACTTTTCATCTTTATCCTGAATATGATTCTGACGGTATAACGAAAATAAGGGTGGAATTCGAATTTACATAACAATTCGGACTCCACCCTTATTTATTTATCGAGTTCATCTACAATCAATCTATTGCATGACTTAACTCCAAATGATCGCACAACCAGTTGTCCGGATTAATCCGATATTTCTCTATCGCCAAGTTGTTTTAACAACGCATCAGCATCGTTCTGATGATCCAGATGCGCAATGCTTCGTCCCTGAATCAGATAAACAGCCGCTTCGGCTATGTTGGTTGAATGGTCGCCAATTCGTTCAATGTTATAAGCGATTGAACTAATTGTCAAAACAGCGGTCATCTCCTGTTCTGATAATTGTCTGTTGCAATACTGTTTAGGCAACTCCTGCGTGATCCGGTAAAACAGAGCATCGACTTTATCGTCGAGTTCAATCACATTTTTGGCAATCTCCGGCTCGCTTTCGGTAAATGCTTTCAATGCATTTTTAGCCATAAGAACAGCCGTATCAAGCATCAGGCGTAAATCGGCTTTAAAGTCGAGGAATATCGGATCTTCAATATTCGCACGTTTGAGAAAGTTTGCAATATTAAGAACAAGATCACTAATGCGTTCCAGGTAGGATGCCATATCATAGTAGGAAATGATCATACGCAGGTTTGATGCACGCGGAGTGTAAAGCACGATCGTGTTGATAACTTCGGTACGTATTTTCACTTCGAGACTATCAATGATCAGTTCATTATTGCGAAGAGACTCATACAGCTGTTCATCGTGATTATCATCCATCATTTTACTCAGCAATTCGAGCTGAGTAAATGTTTCGATGGTCATTACCTGAAAGTCATTGGTAATACGGCTAAAAACCTTTTCTTTTAATGTAGCCATAGGTTATATCAGTTTTTCAGTTAGCAAATAAAATGGGAATAATTAACCGAACTGGCCGGTCAGATACTCTTCAGTACGAGGATCGGCAGGATTGGTAAACATCACCTGAGTCTCGTCATACTCTACAAGCTGACCGAGGTACATAAACATGGAGTAATCGGAAATACGGGCTGCCTGTCCCATATTATGCGTAACGATAATGATCGTATATTCTTTCTTTAATTGAAGAAGCAGCTCCTCGATGCGGTTTGTAGCAATAGGATCAAGCGCAGAGGTAGGTTCATCCATCAGCAGGACTTCGGGTTTCAATGCCAGAGCACGGGCAATACACAAACGCTGCTGCTGTCCGCCCGAAAGGAATGTCCCTTTCTTAAACAACGAATCTTTCACCTCATCCCAGAGTCCTACATTCTTCAGATTTGTTTCCACCAGCTCATCTTTCTCTTTTTTGGACAAGCGAATTCCGTTTAAAGTATATCCGGCAATAACATTTTCGTAAATACTCATTGTCGGGAATGGGTTGGGACGCTGAAAAACCATTCCGGCGATGCGCCGCACTTCCATTGGATTCATCTCCAGAATATTCTGATTATCAATCAGGATCTCCCCCATAATACGGAT
>JBOFDD010000030.1:0-22679 GCA_051646645.1 Bacteroidales bacterium
ATAGCGAAGCAATAGCGGGCTATTGCAAGACAGTAAAGCGGAAAATGAGGCAGAAAGAGGCAAAATTAATAACGATATTGGGTCTTTTATAAACTATTTACTCCGTTTCCAAAAGTCGAGACGACCTCTTTATTTAAAATGAATTACATGTGTATCCGAACAAGTTTATTAATGAATTATTTGTTCCTGAAACAGGGTAATCGTAATTGTTCAATTACTCATGGTGCAGATTAGTAAAAATAGGGATGATATATTTGGATTTATCAAAGCCATTCGAAAGTATATCATTGGCAATTTATTTCGCTTTACGTTGCAAATGCTACACGAACATGGTAAAACAAAAAGTTGCATTAGTACTTTCAACCGGTGGAGCCTGGGGAATAGCACATATTGGTGTTATTGAAGAATTAGAACGACAGGGGTATGAGATAACATCTGTATCCGCTTGTTCAATGGGAGCATTGGTTGGAGCAGCATATGTAACGGGAAAGTTACAAGAATGCAAAGATTATCTCTTAACCCTCAATACCCGGAAGATATTGAGATTAATGGATTTCTCATTTTGGGGAGAAGGTGTAATCAAAGGAGATAAAATAATGCGTAAACTAGGAGAAATAGTTCCTGACGTCAATATCGAAGATCTATCCATTCCGTATTCTGCTATAGCAACAAATATACGGAACAATCAGGAAGTCATATTTAATCATGGCAGCTTGCATTGCGCTGTTCGTGCATCCATATCGCTTCCTCTGCTATTCACTCCTTTCAGAAAAGATGATATGATTCTGGTAGATGGAGGTATTAGTAATCCTCTGCCTTTAAATAAAGTAAGTCGGTGTGAAGGTGATCTGCTTCTGGCTGTGATTGCCCGTAATCCGAAAAATAATAGTCCGGATATAGAGAAGCAATCCCGGAAATACTCTAAACTGAATGTCTTGTTAGACGCTTCGGCGGCTATGGTGCAAAAACAGATTCAAACTACCATTAACTCTTATCAACCGGATATTATTATCAGAGTGCAAAATTCCGATTATAGTATATTTCAATTTAATAAATCGGCTGAATTCATAAAGGCAGGACAAATTGCTGCGCATAAAGCTATTTCAGATTATTCAGATAGCCAGAAGAAGTAACATTATTGTCCTAAATTAAAAAGGGCTGTCCGGAAGAAAAAACTTTCAGACAGCCCTTATATACGTTCAGATCATTCCTATTACTTAACAATAATCAGGTAGTAGTTCTTTTTACCACGCTGAACCAGAATGAACTTGTTATTCAATAAAAATTCCGTGTTGATCACATCATCCTGAGAAGCAAGCTTCTCTTTGTTGATTGCCACACCACCACCCTGAGTCATTTTACGCATTTCTCCTTTAGAAGGGAAAATTGCAGCATGCTCAGTCAAAAGATCAATAGCTTTAACACCTTCTTCAATCAAAGAACGTGAAACCTCAAACTGAGGAACACCTTCGAATACAGAAAGAAGAGTTTCTTCATCCAGACGGTGAAGCGCTTCTGATGTAGAGTTACCGAAAAGAATATTAGAAGCTTCAACTGCTGCTTCGTAATCTTCTTCGGAGTGAACCATCACAGTGATCTCTTTTGCAAGACGTTTTTGAAGCGGACGCAAATGCGGAGCTTCAGCCTGTTCAGCTACAAGAGACTGAACTTCTTCCTGAGAAAGACCTGTAAAGATCTTAATATATTTTTCAGCATCAGCATCGCTTACATTCAACCAGAACTGATAGAATTTGTAAGGAGATGTATAACGACGGTCCAGCCATACGTTACCCGATTCTGTTTTACCAAATTTACCACCATCAGCTTTCGTAATCAACGGACAAGTTAAAGCAAATGCTTCACCACCATTCACACGACGAATAAGCTCTGTTCCTGTAGTAATATTTCCCCACTGATCAGAACCACCCATTTGAAGGCGACAGTTATAATCGTTATATAGATGAAGATAATCGTAACCCTGAACTAATTGATAAGTAAACTCTGTAAAAGAAAGACCACTTGCATTTTCACCACTAATACGACGTTTTACCGAATCTTTCGCCATCATATAGTTTACAGTGATGTATTTACCCACATCACGGATGAAATCAAGGAAAGTGAAGTCTTTCATCCAATCGTAGTTGTTTACCATGACAGCTGCATTCGGTGCATCAGAGTCAAAATCTAAGAATTTGCTCAACTGTTTTTTGATAGACTCCTGATTGTGACGAAGCGTAGCCTCATCCAAAAGGTTTCTTTCCTGTGACTTCATAGAAGGGTCACCAATCATACCTGTTGCTCCACCAATCAATGCAATCGGACGGTGTCCTGCACGTTGGAAATGTTTAAGCATCATCACTCCTACCAAGTGACCGATGTGTAATGAGTCAGCGGTAGGGTCAATGCCCACATATGCAGAGGTAAGTTCTTTCTGTAATTGTTCTTCTGTTCCCGGCATCATATCGTGGATCATGCCGCGCCATTTCAATTCTTCAACGAAATTCATATCTCTATTTGTTTAAATAAAACTTACATCTATAAGTTCAAAGATACAAAGTTACATTCTATTTGTGAGATTAACTCATTTAGAGGTATATTTCTTTCATTTGCAACAGAATAATACAACATAGTGAGATCGTACTCAATATCATCCGTTTCAATAAATAGCTTGTTAAGTGGAGTTATTAACAGGGATCCGGTATTAAAGTTAACACCAAAAGAGAGGAATATATTTGTTTTTGAAAGTAATTGTTTAGCCAGTTGCGGCTTGCCTCTGAAGCCATGAATAATCCACGGCATACGCGGATTTACTTGTTTATGCAGCAACAAAAGCTCATCCCATGCTTTAACACAATGAATAATGAGTGGCTTTTGTAGTTTCTCGCTCAGTTCAATCTGTCTTTTAAACCAGTAAATCTGATTTTGCATGGACGAGCCACGCAACTTATCGAGCCCGCACTCGCCAATTGCAAATGGTTTTGAATGGAGTGATGATGAATCATCAAATGCAGCAGTAATATCTGAAATACAACCTTCCAGTTCTTTCTCAGTCATAAGGCTTGTATCCCAGGGATGAATACCCAAAGAGTATAACCCTGAGCAAGACTGCCCGTTGTGTATATTTCCCTGAACAACAGAGATAATATTATCCGAAGCAGTTCTGAAATGAGTATGTATATTGATTAACATATGCCTATGGAACAGGATCGTAACCACTCCCACCCCACGGATGGCAGCGAAGAAGACGTTTTACACCGAGATAGGTACCTTTGAATATACCATATTTCATAATTGCCTGTAACGTATATTCCGAACAGGTAGGTGTAAACCGGCATGTAGGAGGCTTAAGCGGAGAGATTGCGCCCCGATAGAAAAGAATCGGCAACACATAGATTTTACGTATCAGGTGCTTAAACTTTTTCATAATCTGCGTTTGATAAATTATTTATCTTCCGAAGTTTTTATTTTTTGCATAAGCAAATTCAGTGCTTCCTGCATCTTCTTATTAATATCTTCGGACTCTTTTAAACTGCCGGGAAGAAATAAGAAGGCGATAGAAAGCTTTTTGCCAGCTTCTTCGAGACATTGAACAAGGGGAAGTTTGTTTAAACGGTATGCTTCGCGAATCTGACGTTTAACATGATTGCGCTTATTGGCGCGTTTAAACTTCTTTTTCGAAACGCTGCACAGGATAGCAGCCTGAGCCTGATCCGTTTCGTCTTCAAAACGATACACCAACCGGAACGGATAGACAACAAACGATTCATTTCCTCTTGTAAACAGAGCTTCGATCGTTTTTTTGCTGTGAATTCGTTCTGCCTTCGATAATGTGTATTGCTTTGCCATAAAAAAATCCCTTAAATCAATATATCGGCAAAAATAGTATAATCTTTGCAGATATATCGGTTTAAGGGACCAATATAATTGGAATACCGCGCTGCGTTATTCTTACTTATGGTTTTTTAAATACAATTCAAGGGCAGCTGTCATTGAAGGAGCTTCCGGTGTCGGAGCCTGGAATGATAGCTTAAGATTTGAATCGGCAACAGCTTTTGCTGTAGCTGCTCCAAAAGCACCAATTTCGATATTTCCCTGATCAAACTGAGGGAAATTCTTCATCAAAGCTGTAATTCCGGATGGGCTGAAGAATAACAACATATCGTAGTCAAACTTCTCTTCCGGAGTAAAGTCGTTACTTACAGTACGGTACATAACCGCTTTTGTATAGTCAACTTTAAGCTTATCAAGAATCTGAGTAACCTCATCATTATGTACATCGGAACAAGGAACAATGAACTTTTCGCCGGCATGCTTTGTAAAGCTTGACGAAAGGTCATCTAATTTACCTGTGTTTCCGAAGAATATTTTACGTTTTCTATAAACAATGTATTTTTGAAGATACAAAGCGATAGATTCTGTTGTACAGAAGTACTTCATTGTCTCCGGTATAGCTATTCTCAAACCTTCACAAAGAGTAAAGAAATGATCAATAGCTGTTTTTGCCGTAAAGACTACAGCGGTGTAATCTGAAATAGAAATACGCTGCTGTCTGAATTCCTTCGGTGTTAGTCCTTCAACTTTAATGAAAGGACGAAATACGATATCTACTCCATATTTTTTTGCAATGTCAAAATAAGGTGACTTATCTGAAGTAGGCTTTGGTTGCGATACTAGGATTTTCTTCACGATGCAAACAAATATAATTGACTAAATAAAATCATAAACATACTTAAGGATTTCGAACAACACGAATAGTGGTGCCAAAATCACGGTGCAAAGATACAAAATCAGGTAAAAATAAGAGGTAAGAGTATGAAAAAAAATTTTCATTCCTCGTATCATTATGAAAGAATAATAGCCTATAAATAGAGAAATTAGTAATTTTTCAATTCCCTCAAACGGTATATCCAGATATGTGACTGTTAATGTAAAAGGTAACAAAATTAAACCGAATACAGATAAAGCCGTTTCTTGCCCGCTTTTCCATACAGCAAATGATCGCTCCGAAGAGAATGTTATGATCAGGGCTTTATTAAGAAGCAGCTTAAACAGGATAAAGAGAAAAACGACTCCCAGTAAGGCTATATAAAGAATATAGGATTGTAAGTCTGACAGGTGTCTCCCTCCTTCTGTATCAAAATATAAAAAAAGGACGTAGGCTAACTGAATAATAGTCTGAGCTACTAATGTTGACTTTATTTTATTCGTAAAGTCATTACTTTCTGTAAATAGATTTTGTCGATCTTTGGGTTTAAAAAATGCTTTAATCGACTCGATGAGTATCGAGCGACCAGAAAACACACCAATACCGGCAAGAAAAATACAAATGATAAAGATCAGTCCGAACCCATCCAGTTCTTTGGTGTCTTTATCTCTTCGGATTCCTTTAAACCGATACCCTCCGGTAGGTTGAACCTCAACACAAGAAATGAGTCCTTCTTCTTTTTTCTCTAAAAAGAAAGGAGGATAAGCCAGTTCAATCGTATCATTTGTTACAACTGAATCTTTAGGCAAAGCAAAAATATAGCGTGCCTCTATTGTGTCTCTAACTACAGCAGGTTGCTCTGTTATCATCATACCTTCCGGAAACCTTAATCACTCCCTAAGGAGCTTTATTTCTTAAATAGCTGCAAATTTACGGGGTGTTTCTTCCCAACGACGTGCATTTTTGATTGCAATCAGCACATCTTCGGGTTTATCAACTACCGTAAACATTTCGCGGTGTACTTCACGCATAAAGTTCTCCGACACAGCTTTATCAAGCATTTCAATCAATGGATTGTAAAAGCCATCAAAATTAAGAATAATTACGGGGTTAGCAAAAAGCCCAAGCTGCTTCCAGGTGATTATCTCTAAAAGCTCTTCAAGAGTCCCGCATCCTCCTGGTAACGCAATTACTGCATCTGCCAGTTTCGCCATCATCTCTTTGCGTTCGTGCATAGAATCTGTAATGATCAGCTCATTTAATTCGCGGTTTTCCCATCCCTCATCAATCATAAAAGAAGGTATTACTCCGACAGCTTTTCCGCCATGCTCCATGGTCGAATGCGAAACAACTTTCATCAGACCTTTATTGCTTCCACCGTTCACGCAAGTAATACCTGCCTGCCCCAGCACTTTTCCCAAGCGATAAGCTGCATCAAAATATTTATCGTGTATCTGCGAACTCGAGGCGCTATACACACAAACTGATTTAATCATATTACTTGTATTATAATGAGGATAACGGATGGCCTCTCGTTAATGAAAAACCATCCGTCAAACTCTTATTTATTTTTATTATGCAATTCCGAATGCTGCTTTTACCTGGTCTACATAATCAAGTTTTTCCCATGTGAACAACTCAACTTCTTTGACAATAGGCTCACTCAGATAACGGTTATTGAACACTTTCGTTACTGTTTCCGGTGTTCTTCCCATATGTCCGTAAGCTGCTGTTTCCTGATAAATAGGGTTACGCAGTTTCAGACGTTCTTCGATCGCTTTCGGACGCATATCAAATAGCTCTTTCACTTTCTGCGCAATCTGTGCATCTGAGAAATCAACTTTTGCCGTACCGAATGTGTCTACAAACACACTCACCGGCTCTGCTACACCAATTGCATAAGCAACCTGTACCAACACCTCGTTAGCAACTCCTGCTGCAACAAGATTCTTGGCAATGTGACGAGCAGCATAAGCAGCCGAACGGTCAACTTTCGAAGGATCTTTACCAGAGAAAGCACCTCCACCGTGAGCACCTTTACCTCCGTAAGTATCAACGATAATCTTACGTCCTGTAAGTCCGGTATCACCGTGAGGACCACCGATCACGAATTTCCCTGTTGGATTTACATGAAGAATAAGCTCGCTGTCAAACAAGTTTTGAACACGAACAGGTAGTAATGCTTTAACACGAGGGATAAGAATGTTTTGAACATCGTTATAAATCGCCTGCAACATTTCTTCATCAGCAGCAAGGATTGCTTCGCGTGAATCATTCTCAGGTGTGATAAAATCATCGTGCTGAGTTGATACAACAATTGTATGTATGCGAACAGGTGTTCCGTCAGGAGCATACTCAACAGTTACCTGTGATTTCGCATCAGGACGAAGGTAAGTCATTTGAGTTCCCTCGCGGCGAATAGCAGCCAGTTCAACAAGAAGAAGGTGAGACAAGTCTAATGCTAGAGGCATGTAGTTGTCTGTTTCGTTAGAAGCATAACCAAACATCATACCCTGATCTCCGGCTCCCTGGTTCATTTCGTCAGCACGCTCAACACCACGGTTGATATCTGCTGATTGTTCGTGAATAGCAGAGAATACCCCACAAGAATCACCGTCAAATTTATAATCGCTTTTTGTATAACCGATACGGTTGATTACAGAACGTGTTACTTCCGGAAGATCAACGTAAGCGCTTGACTTAACTTCTCCGGCAATAACAACTTGCCCTGTAGTTACTAATGTTTCACAAGCTACTTTAGAGGTAGCATCCTGTGCTAAAAACTCATCAAGGATTGCATCTGAAATTTGATCAGATACTTTGTCAGGATGTCCTTCAGACACTGACTCAGATGTGAATAAGTAATTCATATTATCTTTACTGTTTATTTATTTACGTAGAAAAAACAGGATAGACAGAAGTGCGTTGGCAGATAAAAGAATGGAAAGAGGAATAATCTCCTTTTAGCATTTTTTTATGTGGTTGCAAGCATCTCAAATCCTTCCACAATGTTTTCGGCTGCAAATATAGGTATTTTATGTATGATATAGAGCAAGATAACAGTCTTTAGTAAGAAAATGGGATTTTTTGCACACAAAAAAAGAGAGTCATCTTTCGACAACTCTCTTTTCATATATTGATTACTTATTTCTAAGATATTCATCCATTGCAGCTGCGGCACGACGTCCGTCGCCCATAGCCAGAATAACGGTTGCTCCTCCGCGAACGATATCACCTCCGGCAAAGACATCCGCAATATCAGATTGCATTGTTTCCTGATTAACGATAATTGTTCCCCATTTTGAAACATTCAGTCCACTGATTGAGCTTGGTACAAGCGGATTAGGAGAAACTCCGACACTCACTACTACCACATCAACAGGAACTTCTTCAATCGCTCCTTCAATTGCTACAGGAGAACGACGACCCGAAGCATCTGGTTCGCCCAATTCCATTTTCTGAAGACGCATTGCTTTTACTCTTCCTCTTTCATCACCTACGTACGAAACCGGATTGTGCAGTGTAAGGAACTCGATGCCTTCTTCTTTCGCATGTTTCACTTCTTCAAGACGGGCAGGCATCTCTTCTTCTGAACGGCGATAAACGATCATTGCTCTTTCAGCACCCAGACGGCGGGCTGTACGAACAGAGTCCATTGCTGTATTACCTCCACCGATAATAGCCACATTCTTACCAAAAAGAATTGGTGTATCTGATTCCGGACTAGCAGCATCCATCAGGTTAATACGGGTCAGGTATTCATTGGCAGACATAACCCCGATCAGGTTTTCGCCTTCGATATCCATAAAACGGGGAAGCCCTGCTCCACTTGCAGCAAACAATCCTTCGAATCCCATTTCATGAAGATCCTCGTAAGAAAGAGTCTTACCAATAATACAGTCCGAAATGAATTTCACTCCCATATCACGCAAAACGTTGATTTCAACATCTACGATGCTGTTAGGAAGACGAAACTCCGGGATACCGTATTTCAAAACGCCACCAATTTCATGTAATGCTTCGAATACAGTCACATCATAACCTAATTTTGCCATATCTCCGGCAAAAGCAAGTCCGGCAGGTCCTGATCCGATAACGGCAATTTTACGACCGTTTTTATTTTCAATCACAGGCACGGCTACTTGCCCGCTTTCTCTTTCGTAATCAGCAGCAAAACGCTCCAGGTGTCCGATAGCAACAGGCTCTTTGCCCATTTTATGATAGATACATTTAGCCTCACATTGCTTCTCCTGTGGACATACACGACCACAAACAGCAGGAAGAGCACTTGTCATCTTAAGCGTTTTAGCTGCCTCAAGAAACTCGTGACGCTCAATATTTTTCACGAAAGTGGGAATATTGATCCCAACAGGACATCCCTGCATACAAGAAGGATCCGGACAATCAAGACATCTCGAAGCTTCAAGCAACGCCTGATCTTCTCTCAGCCCTAAATTGACTTCTTCGTTATTTGTAATACGAATTGCAGGATCCAGTTCATTCATATGAACACGTGGAATATCGCCTCTTTCTTTATTTTTTTTAGCCTTACGCAGTTCCTCTCTCCAGGGTTCGCTGCGTTGCGCTTTGATAAATTCTTTTTGATCCATCGGAATAAGTTGTGTTTTCTGGTTATTACTACTCTACATCTTTGTATGAGTTCAAACGCATAAGCATCTCGTCGAAATCAACTTCGTGTGCGTCAAATTCAGGTCCATCAACGCAAACAAATTTTGTTTTTCCTCCTACGGAAATACGACATGCTCCGCACATTCCTGTTCCGTCAACCATGATTGTATTTAATGATGCAATTGTTGGCACATTGTATTTCTTAGTCAGAAGCGAAACAAACTTCATCATAACAGCAGGTCCGATCGTTACACACATATCAACCTTCTCGCGCTTAATAACACTTTCAACACCTTCAGTTACCAGACCTTTAGTACCATAAGAACCATCATCAGTCATTACAATTACTTCGTCTGAGTTCGCTTTCATCTGTTCTTCAAGGATAACAAGCTCTTTTGTGCGTGCAGCCAGAACAGTAATAACACGATTACCGGCCTTCTTAAATGCCTCTACAATAGGCAAGAGAGGAGCAACTCCTACTCCACCACCAGCACAAACAACTGTCCCTACCTTTTCAATGTGTGTCGCTTTTCCCAAAGGACCAACCACGTTTGTAAGGAAATCACCTTCATTCAGGTCACAAATCTTAGCCGATGACTTACCTACATTCTGGATAACCAGAGTGATAGTACCCTTTTCAACATCAGCTGCGGCAATAGTTAAAGGGATTCTCTCTCCCTTTTCGCCAACGCGAACGATCACAAAGTGTCCCGCTTTGCGAGAGCGTGCAATCAGAGGAGCTTCCACCTCTATTTTCACTACACGATCCGAGAAATACTCTTTACTAACAATTCTATTCATTGTTTATTCTTCTGTTTTACTTCCTGTTCAAGGTACAGGCATGATATAAAAAAAGGAGATAGTTACATTTACCTCCTTTAGAATGAGCAAATATACAAACTTCCGTTAATTCTGCGCATTATTTACAAAAAACAGTTTTCTACTGCTCATTATAAATTACTTCAAGCAAAGTTTGACCAACAGCCTTCAATGTATTCGGATCAATATTCTCAATAGTATCATCCATTGTGTGCCAGCTATCGGCAAATCCTTTTTCACGACCCGAATCATAATCGATAATATCAATCGAAGGGATGCCGTATTGGTTCACATAAATATGATCGTCTGTAAGATAACTTCCATCCTGATTTACAAAGTAATTACCATAACCTAGCTTCTGTGCTGTATTCCACACTTTATCCACAACAGATGGTGCATACCTTACCGAAAAAAGATCGCGTGCGAATTTTGCATTCTTATCTCCCACCATATCCAGAAGTATACCATAGCGGGCTCTGTATCCTGGTTTGTGAGGTGTTTTCGCCCAATACTGTGAGCCTAAACAGTAAGTGTCACCTTCAGACTGATCCTTTGCAAAATAAGGAGCTCCGTAATCTTCGAGGTCAAAGAAAAGAATATCAACACCTAACTTAGGCTGCTCTTTTTGGAGCTGACGTGCAATTTCAAGCAAAACCCCTACTCCGCTGGCTCCGTCATTGGCTCCGTCAATTGGCTTACGGTGAAGGCTTTTATCCGGATCTGTATCAGCAAACGGACGAGTATCCCAATGTGCAAACAAAAGAATACGACTTTTAGCTTCCGGATTATAACTTCCGGCAATATTGTAACCTTTCAGGAGCTGATTGTCAAATGATTTTGCAACAAACTCCTGAACTGTAACCTCTGCTCCATAACGTTTTAGTTCATCAGCCAATAAGGTTGCCGCCTGCTTATGCACAGGTGTTCCCGGTACACGAGGTCCAAGCTCTGTTTGCATCTTCACATACTGATAAGCGCTATCCGCATTAAACTGAGGCACATTTACCGCTACCGATTCAGTTTCAGTCTTTTTATCCACTCTGTTGTTTGATGCACCGCAAGAAACAAAAAGCATCATAACAGTTGAAAAGAGTATAATTTTCGATCTCATCTTATTCTCTGGTTATATTTCAGTGCTCAAATGTACAAAATTCCTGCGTTTATCACCCAATATTCTAAAAATCAGCAGGGCGAGACGTTTTAATAACGTCCCGCCCTGCCTTGAATACATGTGCTTTGATATTAGAAACTGTATCTTAAGCCAAGTGAAAGATTAAACGCATTTGGGGTATATTTACCCTGGAAGTAAACAGGCTTATTATTAACAATATCTGTCTGAACACGTCCCTCTGTCGGTGTACCAAATACATATGCTAATGCTAAATCAGCCGATAAGCCTTTGTAAAGATTGAATGTGGCACCTGTTGTAACACCAAATTTATTAGCTCCCGGAGTTTCCGGATTGTAATAAAATGCATTTACAGGAGTCTGGTCATAATAAAATCCGGCTCTCAATGTCAGCCAGTCATAAGTTTCGTATTCTGACCCAATACGAGCAGCGATTGAACTACTATAGTTCTTTTCTGAAGGTTGCTCAGTAATTAATCCGTTTTTATCAAACTGGAAATTCAATGAATCATATGCATTCCATCCTACATACTGAAGATCTGCAGCAATTGTCCACTTCTCTGTTGGTTTATAAGAAAAACCAACAGTAAGGTTAGATGGAGCTGGTAGTTGCGTTTTTACTTTTGCTCCGTTAACAGCATTAATAGGTCCGCTAAGCTGAGGAATAAGTTGAATTAGTTTTTCAATATTCTCGTTCAAAAAGCTCACTTTCGCGTCGCCTTTATCTACTTTGATCATCGCTTTTGATCGGTATGAGATACCAAAAGAAAAGTTATCTTCAATATTCCAAAGCACCCCTACATTAAATCCGTAAGCCGGTTTGGCATCACCTTTCAAGTTTACAGCTGCCAGAGGAACTCCGGCCGGCAATCCCGGTGCTAAAGGTTTATCGCTAATAGGCGTTAAGCTTTTGTCAATCTCAAAGTTACCAGTAAAAACCATTAAACCTGCACCAATGCTCAGATTATCCAGAATCTGATAAGCTACAGTTGGCTGAAAACAAAATGACTGAAGTGAAATCTTTTGAATAAGATTAGCTCCAACCCAGTTGTCTCCCCAGTTCAACGAACTTCCATAAGGTGTTGTTACAGCCAAACCAGCAGCCCAACGTTTTCCTAATTTAAAACCTGCATATGCCGACATAGGCGTGCTTACACCATTGTCTGTTTTTGCAGTATAACTTCCGTTTGTGTATTTTACATTGGAAAAAATCATATTTCCTGCAACAGAAAAATCAGCAGTATTTTGAATTGATGTCAACCCTGCAGGGTTAAAGTGCATACTTTCAGCTCCTAATTTCATCCCTGTACCAACGTGACCCATACCTGCCTGACGAGCACTTTGCAGATTAACTTGATATCCTTCAGCAAACATTGAAAGAGATACCAATGAACATGCTACTAATGAAAAGACTTTTTTCATTGATGATAATTTTAAAAGTTTCGGGCGCAAATGTAGTGATAAAATAATTAATAAATACAAATAGTTTCAATTAAAAATATAAAAGAAACAACTAGCTACATGAACCTCAATATTCTAATTTAGAGAACATAATCCATGAATATTAGTTCATTCATTAATAATATTAAAAGTTACATTTGTTTAAAAATAGCAATCAGAACCAGGGATATAAAGTATGCTGATTAAAAACTTGTGTGCTGATTAAAACACAACCAATCAACACACGTAACCAAATAGTAAACACCAAGTTAGCCCGAATGTGATGATTGTGTCGATTAAAAACATAAAAAAGGTGTGTCAGAAATAAAAACTTCCGGCACACCCGTTGGGTATAAAAAAAGAAACAACTCAAAACAAATATCAATAATTTGTTTTCTTTGGCTCAAAGTATGCTTTAGGATGAATACAGGCAGGGCATGTCTCAGGAGCTTTTTTACCTGAATGCACATAACCACAGTTGCGGCATTGCCATTCAATAGCTTCCTCACGCTCAAATACTTTTTCGGCAATCACTCGTTCCAGTAATGTACGATAACGTTTTTCGTGCTCAGCTTCAACACGTGCAATCATTTTAAAAGCAGTAGCAATCTGAGGGAAACCCTCTTCTTCAGCAATCTTTGCAAACTCAGGATATAAGTCTTCCCATTCTTCGTTTTCTCCATTTGCAGCTTCTTCCAGATTTTGAGCGGTAGTACCAATTACTCCGGCAGGATAGCAGGCTGTAATCTCAACCATTCCACCTTCCAGGAATTTAAAGAAACGCTTTGCATGCTCTTTCTCCTGTTCCGCTGTTTCCATAAAAATTGCCGCAATCTGTTCATATCCTTCCTTCTTTGCTACAGAAGCAAAATAAGTATAACGAGATCTGGCCTGCGACTCTCCTGCGAACGATTTCAACAAATTCTGCTCGGTTCTTGTACCTTTAATAGATTTCTGTGACATAATTGTATATTGATTTATTATTTCATTACGCTTGTTTGTTGCAGTTAACGACTTAACCACGTCGCAAAGTAAATAAATACAAAAACACTTGTCAAATTAAGAATTTTAATACATCTATAGGTTCATTTTATACTTAGTCACAAACTATTAATTTATCCTGTTTTAAACACGATTTGCTTTCAAACTAACAGAAAGATTGATTGTTTTCTTTATATTTGCAATAACAAAAACAGTAAAAATAATATTATTACAATTCTAATTATACTATATGAGTACGACACAAAGAGCAAATTTCACAACAAAATTAGGTGTTATTGCAGCGACAGTTGGAGCAGCTGTTGGACTAGGTAATATATGGCGTTTCCCTTATACTGCCGGAGTTAATGGCGGAGGTGCATTTTTCATCATCTACTTAGTCTGTGTTCTCCTTGTTGGACTACCTCTTTTGATGTCCGAATTATTCCTGGGAAGAAACACTGGCCAGAATCCGAAAGGAGCCTTCAGAGCTCTGAGTAAAAATAAAAAATGGCAATGGGTAGGAGTACTTTGCCTGATAAGTCCAACCATGGTCATGGGCTTTTATTCTGTAGTTGCAGGATGGACAGCTGAATACTTCCTTCAATCCATTTCCGGAGATCTTGTTGGTAAGAATGCATCTGAATTAGGTGAAATATTCACTAACTTCTCCCAGGATCCGGTAAGACCGATCCTTTGGCTTTTCACTTTTTTAGGAATGACTATTGCTGTTTCTTTAGGTGGCATTAAAAACGGAATTGAACGCGTTTCGAACATTTTGATGCCTGTATTATTTGCACTTCTGATTGTCCTGGGTATTAAATCACTAACTCTGGACGGAGCTGCTGAAGGGTTGAAGTTCTTATTCAAACCTGACTTCTCGAAAATTTCACCGATGGTAGTCCTCGAAGCTTTGGGACAAGCATTCTTTTCGTTAAGTATTGGTCTGGGTATTTCAATTACTTATGCATCTTACTTTAAGAAGGACACGAACATGCCTCATACAAGTGTGATCATCGCGCTTTTGGATACTATGGTGGCTATCCTTGCGGGGATTATCATCTTCCCTGCAGTATTTACATTTGGCATCAACCCCGGACAAGGTCCGGAGTTAGTATTTATCACTCTTCCAAGTGTATTTAATCAAATGGCAGCCGGACAATTCTGGTCAACTATGTTCTTTTTACTATTAGCAGTAGCAGCACTTACCTCTACAATATCATTGAGCGAAGTTATTGTTACATTTTTAGTAGAAGAATATAAACTAACACGCAAAAAGGCTGTTTTAATGCTGATGGCAGTATGCGGTGTGATCGGTGTGATCAGCTCATTATCTTTAGGCGTATTTTCATCCTACACATTGTTTGGAAAAAATGCATTTTCTCTCATTGAGCATGTTGCATCTAACCTGCTACTTCCTATTGCCGGTTTCTTCATTGCGATATTTGTTGGTTGGAAATTACCAAAAAAAGTTGTTTACGATGAATTATCTACAGGAGCAAAATTTAGTCTTGTGATATTTAATCTGTACCGCTTCGCATTAAGATATATTGCACCAATAGGAATCATAATTGTATTATTAACGCAAATAGGTGTTATTTAACTTTTTACACTGATAAATCTCCTCTAATTTTGCGTTATATACCTAAACTTAACATGAGTAATAATAATATTGAAAGAGGAAGTTTTACCACAAAATTAGGGGTAATAGCAGCTACAGTCGGAGCTGCAGTCGGATTAGGTAATATCTGGAAGTTTCCATATACAGCCGGAGTTAACGGAGGTGGTGCATTTATCATCGTATATCTTGTATGCGTTCTCCTGCTAGGATTACCTATTATCCTGTCAGAGTTTTTTCTTGGAAGAAAGACGGGACAAAACCCCAAAGGAGCGTTCCGGTCATTATCAAAAAATAAAAACTGGCAGATATTCGGTGTGTTATGCCTGATTTGTCCGGTGCTTATTTTAAGCTTTTATTCGGTTGTAGCCGGATGGACTGCTGAATATTTCTTGCAATCAGTTACAGGGGAACTTACCGGAAAGGATACACAGGAACTGGCAACACTTTTCCAGTCCTTCTCACAAGACCCGGTACGTCCGATTATCTGGATGTTTGTTTTTCTGGGCTTAACAGTTGTAGTAACATTAGGTGGTATTAAAAATGGTATCGAACGCGTATCGAACATATTAATGCCAATTCTTTTTCTGATATTGCTATTACTTGCCGGAAGAGCGCTAATGCTTGAAGGAGCATCAGAGGGATTAGCATTTATGTTTAAACCTGATTTTTCAAAAATAACACCAAAGGTAGTTCTGGATGCAATGGGACAAGCATTCTTCTCGCTTAGTGTGGGAATGGGAGCCTTAATAACGTATGCTTCGTATTTCAAAAAGGACACGAACATGACACAAACAGCTGTAATCGTAGCTGTATTGGACACTCTGGTAGCTATTCTTGCGGGTGTTATCATTTTCCCTGCTGTTTTCACATTTGGGATCAGCCCTTCACAAGGTCCTGAACTTGTATTTATCACATTGCCGAATGTATTTAATCAAATGACAGGGGGTCAGATATGGTCTGTTATATTTTTCTCCCTCCTTGCTGTAGCAGCACTCACTTCGACGATTTCAATGAGTGAGATTGTTGTAACTTATATGATGGAAGAATACAAAATGAGCCGCAAAAAAATACTTTTGGGATTACTGGCAATTTGCGGTATACTGGGTTCATTCTGCTCTTTATCATTGGGTGCACTAAATGATATCCGCCTCTTCGGCAAAGATATTTTTGCCTTAGTAGACTTCACTGCGTCAAATGTATTAATGCCTATTGGCGGAGCTGCAATTGTAATCTTTGTGGGATGGTTCGTAAACAAAGAGATTATCTATCAGGAAATGAAAGAAGGTTCTCAATTACGTCGCAATGTATTCGCATTGTACTATTACACACTAAAATACATCGCACCCATAGGGCTTGTAATTATACTTTTATCGCAATTAGGTATTATCTGATTTGATAAATCAAAAATTAATATAGTTTTGCAGAATCATTAAATCTGCAAAACATGAAAAGACTCTTTAGAATGACACACGGAGAAAGAATCGGTTTGATTCTTATCCTGATAATAGTAGGAATAATCATCTTATTAAATAAGGTTAGTTCTGAAACAATTCATTCTGAAGAGTCTTTTTTATGCATTGACACTTCCTTTCAGAAAGAAGTTGAAGTATACCTCGCTTCACTTGACTATAACAGATACGAAAAGACTAATAAGATTCCACAGGCAACTGAATCGTATGTGCTGTTTGATTTTGACCCTAATAAAGCCGACTCTATTACTTTATCAGAACTTGGACTATCGGCTTTTGTTTGCAGTAATATCATAAAGTACCGAAGAAAAGGCGGCCTGTTTCGCACAAAAGCGTCTTTTGGCAAAATATTCGGAATGGACTCAGTGAAATTTAAGAACTTGTGTCCCCATATCTGTATTGACAGCTCTCTGTTTATCAAAAAAAGAGTACAAAAAGAATACGACACCATCCCATCATTTAAATTTAAAGAAAAACAAATCGTAGATCTGAATCTTGCTGACACGTCTTTACTGAAGAAGATCCCGGGTATAGGTACTGGATATGCAAAAATGATCGTTGGCTATAGGAATAAGCTTGGAGGATTCTATAAAGTTGATCAACTAAACGAAATACATAATATCCCCGATTCAGTTAAGCTGAAATTAAAAGAATGGGTAGTGATTAATTCCACGGATGACGTTCGGAAAATAATTATAAACAAGGCTTCTGTTGAAAGATTGTTCAATCATCCTTATATCAACTTTTATCAGGCGAAAGCAATAAATGAGATAAAAAAGAAAAGAGGAACAATCCGTCATATAAACGAATTATCCCTCCTCGAAGAGTTCTCTGCTTCACAACTGGAGCAATTAGCTTACTATCTTGATTTCGAAATTTAAATCGCCCAATCAGTCCCGGCCTTCGGGATTAGAAAAACTTGTACGAAAGATATATCGGTTATTGTATAGTATTATTGCTGCTACAATAACTGATACACTATCAGCGACCGGCATTGACATCCATACTCCATTTAACTGAAACAAAGGAGGTAAGATAAATAGCATTGGAGTTAAAAATAGGACCTGGCGAGATAAACTAAGCAAAATAGATATCTTCACTTTCCCTATAGATTGAAAGAAATTAGTTATAACAATCTGAAATCCTATTAATGGAGATGCAATTAAAACAACACGCAAGGCATTCACAGAAAGATCTACCAGCTCTTTATCGGTTGTAAATGCGTTAGCTACCAGCTTTGGGAAGAATTCTGCAATAATAAAGCAGAATACAGATACAACTGTTGCTATTTTTATTCCAAGGGCAAGACATTCCTTCATACGCTCTCGCTTTCCGGCACCATAATTATACCCAACTATCGGCTGCATACCCTGGCACAAACCTATTATAACCATAACAATAAGCACAGCAAAGCTATTTGCAATTCCGTATGCTCCAATTGCGAGATCACCACCATACTTCATTAAAGAAAAGCTAATGATAGCCGTAACGACTGCAGCTGTCAGATTAATGAGAAATGGAGAAATCCCGATAGCAAGTATATTCCGAATAATATATGTCTTTAACTGGAAATTACGTTTGTGAAAGTTTATTGTTTTACCTTCCTTCAGAAAGTGAGACAACGCAAGGACGGCCGTTGTCATCATAGATATAACAGTTGCAATAGCTCCTCCTTTTATCCCAAGATCAAGACCAAATATAAAGATCGGATCCAGAATCGTATTTATCAATGCTCCGGCTACAATAATCATCATTGATTTTGTTGGATACCCCGAAGCTCTTATCATATTACAAAAACTAAAAGTAAGTGTAGCAAACAAACTTCCGGGTATAACAATCTGAAGGTAATCTTTCGCATACGGGATGGTTTGCTCACTACCACCAAACAGGACCAGGAGCTCATCCATAAAAACCATCGAGAGAGCAATAAATACAGCTGATACAGCAACAGAAAGGACAAGTGCATTTGCCAGGATCTTCTCAGCCCAATCCTTATCCTTCTGCCCTAAAACAATACTAATCCGTGCAGCAGCACCAGCTCCGATAAGCATACCACAGGCTGTCTGCAATGCTGACATCGGAAGGGTTAGTGCTAATCCGGAGATTGCGATTGAGCCTACTCCGTGTCCAATAAAGATGCGGTCAACAATATTATAGAGTGAATTAATCAATGTTGCCACAATTGCCGGCAACGAATATGCCAGTAAAAGCTTTCCTATTGCTTCATGTCCTAATGCGTCAGTTCTTTTTTCTATCATCTATTTAATCATTTTCAATCCAGTCACCATTCGCTTTAATAAGCTCAATCAATCGATCCACTGCCTGATCAGCAGGAATATTCTTTTCGATACAATCTTTCTTTTTATACAGGCTAACGGTACCGCGTCCGGCCCCAACATAACCATAGTCTGCATCCGCCATTTCTCCCGGACCATTTACAATACAACCCATTATTCCAATTTTAAGCCCCTTGAGATGAGATGTTTTCTCTTTAATACGGGCAATGGTTGTCTGAAGATCGAACAGAGTTCGTCCACAACTCGGACATGAAATGTATTCTGTCTTTGTCACACGTAATCTTGCTGCCTGAAGAATTCCAAAAGACAAAGATGTGAGTAAGTCCTGATTGAGATGCTGATTCTCGATCCATACTCCTTCACCAAAACCACCCAGCAAAAGAGCTCCGGCATCAGCACTTGCCTTTAACTGAACAGACTCAGCATCTGTATCATCATATTTAAAGCGAAGGATTACAGGAGTAAGAATCTCATGTTTAAGCAATTGGTGCAGAAAAGCTCTCATTTCGCCAATCGGATTCTGATGATCAGAAGATAAAACAACAACTATTTTTGCCTCATTAGCCTTTAATTTCATTCGGATTGCTTCATCCAGCTGATTTGCTTTCAAATGAACAAAACAGTATGAGTCTTCCTCTGATTTATTGTTATTCTTAAATTCTTCTGCCGATATAAGTTGATGTACTGAATTATCCTTAACAGAAATCAGCAAACTGTCAGAAACAATAAAATCTGGCTTTAATTCTTTTGTCCCAAGTCCTGAAGCTATAACAACAGGAGACTTATCTCCACCCGCTTCACCCACACATACTGTTTCTCTTTTCTGCGGCTTTGCCCAGTTAAAACCTGATACAAATTCACCCGCTATTTGTGCATGAACCTTTCTTAATTCATAATAATCTGCAAGCTTTTTAGCTACGGGTATTTCCAGCTCCGGATCTTCACTCAGCGAAACGCGGATTGTATCTCCAATTCCATCAGCAAGAAGAGCTCCGATTCCAACAGCCGATTTAACACGCCCATCTTCACCATCTCCTGCTTCAGTAACACCAAGATGGAGCGGGAAGCATATACCTTCAGACTCCATCCGTTCGACAAGTAACCGAACGCTCTGAACCATTACAAGCGTATTGGAAGCTTTCATCGAAATCACGACATTGTTGAACTTTTCATCAACACAAATGCGAAGAAACTCCATACATGATTCAACCATTCCCTCAGGTGTATCACCGTATCTGCTCATTATTCGATCAGATAATGATCCATGATTTACGCCAATACGTATAGCTGTGTTATTTTTTCTGCATATATCCAGAAAAGGAACAAAACGTTCTCTTATTTTTTGTAGTTCCTGTGTGTACTCATCATCAGTATAATCAATTGTAGAAAAGCGTTTAGCACTATCAACATAGTTCCCGGGATTTATTCGCACTTTCTCTACAACTTTTGCAGCAGCGTCAGCAGCTTTCGGATTGAAGTGAATATCTGCAACCAATGGTGTGTTATATCCTCTATCACGGATACCTGCGCGTATATGCAGAAGATTCTGAGCTTCTCTTACACCCTGAGCCGTAAGACGAACTAACTCCCCTCCTTTTTCTATGATTTTTATACTTTGCTCAACAGATGCTTCTGTATCCATTGTTGAAGTGTTTGTCATCGACTGAATACGAACCGGATATTCACTACCCATCATTAAAGAGCCTATTTGCACTGAGGCTGAGGCTCTTCTCTTATAATTGAAATAGTTTTGCATAAACATATCGGATATAAATATTGAGAATGGCAAAAGTAAAAAAACTCTGAGCAGTTTTCGCGTTATCTAAGCTTAATAATTCTGAGTATCACCCAAATCTTAAGATCTACCTCCATTAAAGAACGTCAAATACAGATGAAAAAGTAATCCTCATTCAGTTCTTCGCCCAAAAGAACTAAATGAGGATAAATATTGAAGCTATCTCTAATAGGAGAAACTATATTTTTTCGCACGTGATTATCACCTTCTGATCATCGCCAAGCGTTGTAGCAAAAAGATATAACGAACCTCCTTCTGACAGCTTGCTTCTCTTTCTTATTTCTGCCACAGTCAGAGGAAAGTTCCGTGTTGCCAGATTTGCTTTCGGTGTTTCTTTAGCTACTGTCTGGAGCCATTTTTTAGTAAAAGGGTCAGTCTTTATAACCTCAAAACTACGTCCCGGAAATTCTTTTATAAGTTTATCACTTGTGTAAAGGTGACTATGTTGATGCAACTTTTTCAGTCCAAATTTCTCTGCAATATATTTAAATGCTCCAGCTTTCATCACTGATGCATTCGGTTCATACAAATACTTATCAACAATATTAACAACGCGCAACAGGCTCTTTTTCTCATCATTATAAGAAAAAATAAGATTTTGTTCACCATTTGTTGAAAAGTTCACACAATGTATCTTTACGTCTTCACTCGTTATTTCAGGAGTTAAAACCAGCAACAATTCCTTACACTCATTTTTTACTGATAATATATGAACTGCTTTTGTCTGAGGCAACAACTCAAGACAACGGTTAATGTCAGCCATCGGTGATACTTTAACAATAACCATTGATGCTTTTGATAATAACTTTGGAGCAAGTGATACAATATCCGGTTCACATTCGGTCAGATCATACAAACGCTTATTACAATCCGAACGTCTTGCCGGATCAAGATATATCAGATCCAGCGATCCCAACTGATCAATAAGATCAAGTGAGTCACCATTCAAAACAGTAACATTATCTGCTCCTAATTCTCTGAAATTATTAACTGCAGCTTCACAATAAGATTCGTAACGCTCCATATAAGAAAACGTTTTGAAGTTTCGTGAGATATAAAACGAGTCTATGCCTAATCCACCAGTCATATCGCAACCGCTCTCACCACTACACAGACGCTGCTTATACAATGCCGTTTGCTCTGAAGAGCATTGTTCTGTTGTAATTTTAGCAGGAAACCAAAGGTTTATATTATTATACCAGAAAGGTAGTTTATCTTTTATCTGTTTTCTTGAAGCAATCTGTTCAGCACAAAAAGCAACATCAATATCCGGATACTTTTTTGCAGACAAAAGCAACGCTTTAATATCAGTATTCAGATTATCAGAAATAAACTGAATTGTATCCCCATTATACTCTCTCATCTTAATATTCTAATTTACAAGACATTGAATTCATGACCAATATCTCTTATCCACTCTACAAAGATAACAATTAATATTATCCCTGAGAAAAGTACCTGACAGCAAATCTATCGCAACGCATTACTCAATGTATCGTCCGATTTATTCTTCCATAATATAGTATTTTCCATACTCATTGCAAGACCTAAAGGCACAGACTCCGAAATTGTATTAAGTAATCAATAAAAATTAATGATACATTTTGTTCCGATTTTGTTCAGTGTATCATTCAGGCGTTCTTTGAGATTTTGGAAGTAAACCCAACTTTGCCCCTATAATTTTGTAACTCTCCGTAAGTGAGACTTTTCTTTTTTTTTGATTTTCTTGCTGTGTACTACAAATTTTGATTTTCCGAAATGGTCTGTCTTTATATTTGAGGGCTTTGTATATTTGTGT
>JBOFDD010000031.1:0-5591 GCA_051646645.1 Bacteroidales bacterium
GAACAGGAGTTTGTACAGATCGTAAACCAGGGAGAGAATCTGATACGCCGGAGTAAGAGCGGTAAGACTTATACAGAGGCTGAATTTGACTCAATGCTTCCGTTCTTCTACCTGCGTCAGCTGATCACGGACGGGCGATTTCCTAAAACCGTTCAGGGAGTGGAGATTAATCCTCAGATGGCACAGAAAAACAATTTCATGTATCGCTATTCTCCCGGAGAATATTATATGAATCCGATAGCTCTCTATCCTTTGTTTGATGCCATGAGCGGACGGGTAGATCTGAAAATGCCTAAAGATTTTTTCCGTACAAACTCTTCGGGTATCGAATTTATCGAACCGGCAGGTAATATAACGGATAAAGCTAAAAGCAAGATCTTTACAGACAAAATGATTACTGCGGGATTCTCATTTCCGGCGAAGAAAGTATGGGGCAATCCTATCTCCGCGTAAAGAGTACGACGAAGGTTATTTCCTTCTGGACAGCAATAACAAGCTGTTTCATCTGAAAATGATGAAGGAGCGGCCTTACGTAAAACAGATCGCCACCCCACATGATGTTACACCTGCCTATGTATCGATAACGGAATTCCGCAATCAGGCAAGTTATGCTTTTATGGCGGGAGAGAATAATAAGTTTTACTACCTCATGAAGCCGGGCTACAAATGGGCTGAACTACCTGTCGGGAACTTCAACTACAAGGAAGACCGTATGCTTATTATCGGGAATCAGCTTGACTGGACCATTCAGGTAGCACAGGGAAACACAAACACGTATTACGCGGTAAATGCTCCAACACTGAAGCTGATCGGTGAGATGAGCCTCACTGAGAGTCCCGGATTTTTTGTGACTGCGGGTGAATACCTGTTTCCTTTCAGGCTGGAGCTGGTTACCGGAAATGATGAGCAGGTGAAACTACGTTTTACAGACTTCTCATACAGGGCATTGTTATTACAGCTGATACTTGCATTGCTCGTATTCGTGGCTATAGATAAACGAAAACTCAAATGGAGCACGATTGCAACCTTTGTCGCAGGTCTGTATATCCTTATTCCATATTTAGCTTATAAAAATTATTTTACAGAAGACTAAGAAGCCTTCTAACTCTAAAACACAATTTAAAATGAAAACATTAAAACTATTTGTATCAGTAATCCTTTGTACAGCAACCTTCGCTGCGTGTTCAGGAAATCAGAGCAAAAACACTGAAACGAGTGTAAATACTGTTGAAATTCAGAAAACAGAAGTAGATGATATTCTCTCAAATGGCGCACAATATGCCGGAAAAGAAGTTGCGATTGAGGGTATTTGCTCGCATCGCTGTAAACACGGGGGTGGAAAGATGTTTGTCATGGGTAATGACAACAGTAATATTATACGCATTGAATCATCGGAAACTTCGGGAAAATTCCCGACAGAGGTAACAAACGCTTTGGTACAGGTAAAAGGAACAGTAGCTGAAGAGCGTATTGACGAAGCATATCTGCAAAACTGGGAATCAAAATTGGGCGAAGAGACGAAACAACATGGCGAAAGCGAAGCGGGATGCTCGACCGAAAAAGCAGCCCGAAAGGAATCTGCAAAAACTAACTCTCCCAAACAGCGAACAGAAGATTACCGTAAACGAATTGCGGAACGTAATGAGAAAGAAGGCAAACCTTATTTATCATTTTATCACATCAATGCTATCTCTTACGAAATCCTAAACTAATATCATCTTATCTGATAGTAATAAAACAGTGTTGTAAACTGCTTCAATAAAGAGACAGTGATGCTTAAAGGCATTGACTGTCTCTTTATTTGTTTGAACAATAAATAATATTTTGACAAATAGTTTGTCATATTCATAAAATCAACTAATATTGTAACCGCAAACAAATTTATTGTTCGCAAAATGACACTCTTGTCAAATCAATCCAACGTTACCTTATTAATACAATTGCACTGATGAAAATCAAAGGAGAACCGAGAGCTTTCTTAAGCAACGAAGCTCGACAGCTACTCAATTTGTATGAATCTTTAGGTGAGCGCGCAGAAATATTTCTTCCGCGTCACATCTACGACAACCTGACGAGTTTCGTAAAATTGTGTTTCGAAGAGCCTGATGATCCTTCGGCTCAGCAAGCTGAAATCAACCGTTATTTACTCAAATTCAGAGAGGACATTCCCGGCTACACCGATGTCTCTCTTATGCTCTATCCCACGACAAATTCTAAGGCGTTCGAACTTAGCGGTCGCCGCGGCGAATTCGTTAAGAAGATCAACAATTTCCTCGAAACTAAAACTGCGAACCCGGAAGCCAAAAAGCTTCTCAAAAATATCAAAGACACACACGACTTTTCTGTCGGCACTCCTCCCGTTAAAAGCAGTCATATCGAATTTATTTCCCAGGTTCAATTAGGCGGACAAGTATCTGATCTGCGCAAATACCGCGATGTTATAGGTGTTACAGGTGATCTGAATGAGGCTCACTGGAATTATCTGATGGACACGCTTGAGCAGATGATCAGTCAAAGTACGCACTATACGACCAAAGCTGAAGTCAACGATTTTCTGAATCGTGCGCGCTGGGCTGTAAACTTCAAAGGACTGAACGGAATGATCCCTACCGTCGTGTCGGGACGTGCCGATAAAGCTGTCGAACTGTTGTGCGGCGACGTATTTAACCGTGCTGCCGTTCGTGTCATGGAAAACCCTGCAGGCGAGGAACTTTTCAACGAAATGCTCCTTGATTCTACTTCCGTATTTGTGGTTAAGGTGAAGCATGCCCGTATCAATCCTTACTCGGGTGATAAATGGTTCCCTCTTCTCACACGTATTGTTATTGTTGACGACTCGAAAGAGAGCCGCAGCTCAAACACTTCTCTTGTATTCTGTTTCCACAACGGAATCATCAATTCTCTGAATAAAGTACATACAAAAAAATTAGGTTCACCGGCAAGCACGCAACTCAACCTGCGTCTGATTCTGGAGAACGTTAATCCGTCGTACCTTACTGAGTTCCGCGAGAAGATCGAAACACAGATCGGTGAATATGAAAAAGAGTTTGCGTCTATTCTTAACGATCAGGTGGGTACGGATAAAGATCTGATGAAACGTCTGAATGTGTTTAAACTGGACCACTTTGCACGCAAAATCGTTCAGGATAAATACTCGCTTCAAAAGCTGCGCGATTTCATCTATTTTCTGGAAAACTGCCACAGAGAAGAGAACCGTCAGACTCAGACTCACGAGCTGATCGAAGAGTTCGAACAACGGGTACGTCAGTACTTCTACTCCAACAGCGAGCAAATCGAAGTATTGAGCGTACTTGAGGGAGGCGGACGAAACCAGATACGCACTTATGGTAAATATCTGCTTCAGAAACCACTTCATAAATTATCGCCGAAAGTTTACCGTGCCTGCGAACTGATTCTGAGCATCATACCGAGCAACTACGAACGTACGCTTAAGAATCATTTCCACAAAAACTTCGGTATCAATCTGTTTTTAGAAAAATACCAGACCTACATCACGAAGATCGATAACGAGTCAAACAACAAAGGGCGTTACGACAACTTCCTGAATGATCTGGGTATTCGTGATAAATACCGTGCCCTGTCTGAAGAAGACCAGGTGATCGTAAAAGATTTCTTGTCGGCACTGGGTAATCTGGAGCAAACATCCATTTCGGATTCGGTGCAAATGATTATCCGCGACCTCTTGTTCAATGCGAACGGACGTCCTAAACCCTACATTATTTACAATGCCATTCAGGCATGGGAATACAAAGACCTTCTGCCGGACGACTCATTCGATATCAACCCGTTTGATATTGAAATAGAGAATCTGGAGGACGGACGTCTGGCTTACCAGCGTCTGACCGAAAGATTGCAGCGTATTAAATCTACGCTGGCTCTGTTTGACGACAGCGGAAGTCTTTGGGATCTATTCTGCGAAAACACAACCATCTTAATCAACGACCCGAACAATCCGACCGGGTACACAGACTTCAACTCCGAGCCTGTAAACAACTTCCTTCGTTTCATGAACAGCTCCAAAATTACGCTGTTCCTTGACGAAGCTTATGCGGACAGTGTGAAGATTGAGGGGAACGATATGCCGAAATGGAGAACCCTTTCGCGCTATATCATCAACAACATCAATGCACAAGCGAACATCAAAGCCGTTTCGTCTCTATCGACTACGAAAAATCTTTCGGCTACGGGTGATCGTCTTGGCGCATTGGCTGTTACTCCGCAGGCTAAAGACATTGTGGCTTTTGTGCGCACACACAATTCGTCATCGCATGGGAACAACAATTCGTTGCTTCAACTGAATAATCTGCTTCAGGTAGCTCAGGTTGCCAAAAAGATTAAAGACACGCTGGAAAGCGAACTGCCTAAGAATGCTTCGCGCTTTAAGATCAAAGATTCGATTGTGCGTTTCATTCAGGAGCAAATCGGACGTATTCAAAAGTCTAATGCGAACAGCATTGCCAACAGACAGCTGCACAAAACGGCTGAATTTGAAGGCAGTCCGTTGTATATCTTCCTGCTTGACGAGCTCGTTGCACTGGACAAACTGGATATACTACATCTGCCGGACGATTTCAAATACGACGACGAACCGTTCTTTGTTTACTATCAGAAACAACTGGTAAATAATCTGAATAAGTTCCGTGTAAACAAGAACTTCCGCACCGAATCGCTTGAACGTATGAATCTGGCGAAAGACGTTGCACGCGAAATTTGTGCCGAATACAACAACCCGAATATCGAATGGCTGGCTTCGGACGGATCGTATCTGTTTAATTTCCGCATCCGCGGTGGTTATTCCTATGCCGATATTCTTTGTTTCTGTCAGTATCTGGCATTTTACCGCGGTATTGCTGTCGTACCTTATTCTACAGGACTGGTACGCTTCTCTGTGGGCGGATATCTGAAAGACGGCAAAGAGAGCCTGAACATATTCCGCGCTGAGATCAAAGATGCATTCTCCATCTTCATGTGCTACTGGCAGCTGTTTGCTGAGAAACGTTGCAGCCCGGAGTATGACGAAACGGAGAGTCAGGCAATCCTGGATCAGATTTTCGGCTACAAAAAAGACAAAGAGCTGATTGATGCCGTTCTGACCGACTACAAAGCCTCGGCTAAATATCCAAAAGATAAAGCTCCTTCGCTTCAGATCCGCGATATCCGCACGCTGTATCACGCTTCGCCTGAACGAAGTGGTGTAAGCATCACTACAATTGACCGTTCGGTAAATTCGGTGATTGAGCTTCACGGCGATAAAATCGGATCGTGCCGCGATGTTTTTGACTTTATCCGCAGTGCTGCCTTCACTAAGGTATACGAAACACTGCTTGCTCAGGTATATAAGAAAGTTCCTGATATTTCTGATCTGGACTTCAATACCGTAAGCTCGAAATACGGAAAAGCAATTATTCTGAAATACATCACGAATAAGAAAACTTTCCAGCCAAACAACCATGTTCTGGACGACCCGATGGAACGCAATATCATGCGCGAAATTCTGATTGAAATGGAGCATATCCTGTTCTCGGACAGTAAGGTGAAAATCCTGGCTATCGACGCTACCGGCAATGCCG
>JBOFDD010000032.1:0-3276 GCA_051646645.1 Bacteroidales bacterium
CATAGCCACGTTGTTGGTTGGTGAAAATGTACCTGTAGTCACATATCCCACTTCCCGTCCGTCTTTATAAACAAGAGCATGTTCTCTTGCAATACCCTTATCGGTCAGGATAACCCCTCTTCTGATGTATTTGGCTGTATGAGCTTCCAGAGCAGCTTTTCCAATAAATTCAGGTTTCGACATTTTAATGCAGAAACCCAGACCCACTTCATTAGCCGGGATCGTATCACTTAACTCATGTCCGTACAATGGCATACCTGCTTCAAAGCGAAGTGTATCTCTGCACCCTAATCCGCAAGGCACAACACCTTTACTTTCACCCTCAGTCAATAATTTTTCAAATATCACTTCTATTTTCTTCGGATCACAATAGATTTCAAATCCATCCTCTCCGGTGTAACCCGTACGTGAAAGGATGCATTTCACACCCAGAATATCCGTTTCGGTGAATGTATAGTTTTTAGAAGGTTGAAGCTCCTTTGGAAGGATCTGAGAAAGCACTTCCTCTGCCAGTGGGCCCTGCAAAGCAATTTGTCCGACTTCAGGTGAAATATCTTTCAGAGTTGTTTCGGGCAACAGATGTTTTTCGATCCACTGGTAGTCTTTCTCAATATTAGCAGCATTTACGACCAGTAAAAATTTTGTATCCGAGAATTTATAAACAAGCAGGTCATCTACAACGCCCCCTTTTTCATTACACATGAGCGAATAGATAACTCCGCCTTCTGTCATAAGAGCCACATCGTTCGTGATTATATGGTTTATTGTAGCAATAGAACCCTGACCTTCAACCATAAACTCACCCATATGAGATACATCAAACAGTCCCGCTGCATTTCTCACAGCATTATGTTCGTTTATGATTCCGGTTTTTTCATACTGAATTGGTAATTCCCAACCTGCAAATTCAACAATTTTCCCACCATGTCTCAGGTGAGCATCATACAAAGAAGTTCTTTTTGGTGTTGACATATTATATAGATTTAAGAATAAGAAACTGTTTATCATGCAGTCTCTTTGTGCATTAATTTTATCTCATTTTCTTTTTGGTAAAGTATGAATAGCCTTACCCAAGCTCTCTTCCACACATTCAAGAAGAGCCTCGTTTACAGTCGGATGAGCATGAATAGTTTTAGCTATTTCATGTGCTGTCAGTCCGTTTGCGATAGCAAGAGCGTACTCTCCTATCATTTCGGTTGCATGCGCAGCAAACATATGAGCACCGATCAGACGATGTGTTTCCTTGTCAAATATGGTCTTAATTATGCCCTTATCC
Organism: Bacteroidales bacterium; assembly: GCA_051646645.1. GTDB lineage: Bacteria > Bacteroidota > Bacteroidia > Bacteroidales > UBA7332 > UBA7332. The sequence goes on from JBOFDD010000032.1 coordinate 1,277, forward strand.
TGACCTGCAATCATAGATTTACCATTTCCTGCCATCATATATTTGGACACAATTACTTCACCATCGCAATCTCTTTCGGTCAAACCCACACATGCTACTTCAGGAGTGGTGTATATACAAGCCGGAACCACATTCAGATCCTGCGAAGGCTCCTCCTCTGCCATATGTTCAACAGCGGCAATCGCCTGTGCCGAAGCATAATGAGCCAGCTGAATTTTGTTGGTTACGTCACCCGCTGCGTAAATTGTAGGGATATTGGTTTGCTGATGTTTATTTACTACGATTGCACCTCTCAGCGTTTCCACTCCGATAAGTTCAAGATCAAGACCTTCTGTGTTTGGTTTTCTACCGGCACATGAGATCACAAGATCAAACATTTCCGCGTTTTCTGTATCTTTGGAATTATAGGTTATATTGAAAAGCGAATTTTCTTTTTCAACTTTCACCACTTCGGTTTTAGTTTTAATTTTAGCACCTTCTTTTTTAAGATGCATCGTCACATGACGAATGATATCATCGTCCAATGCAGAAAGAATCTGATCCTGGAATTCGAATATGGTTACAGACTTTCCAAGATTCAGAAAATGCGAAGCAAATTCAACACCAATAACTCCACCGCCAATTATGGCAATATTGTCACCTGTTGTTGGCACAGAAGTAACCGTATCGCTCACTATTGCAACCTCAATACCCCTGACCGGAGGCTGAGCAACGCGAGAGCCTGTCGCTACAAGAAAACGGTCGGCACCTAACACCTCCCCGTTCAGGCTGATCGTATGCTTATCCAGAAACGAAGCTTTACCTTCGATATATTCCACCTTATTTGCTTTTAACAACCCTTCAATACCTTTTTGAAGCTTTGTCTTCACATCCGTCATAAAAGAATAGGCTTTATCTATATCATAAGTCAGATTTTCAGCAGAAACGCCATAGCGTTCTCCATCCTTTGCCGACTTGTATAACTCCGAAGATTGCAACAACGCTTTTGTCGGAATACAACCCCAGTTCAGACAAGTACCTCCTACTCTGTCCTTTTCCACAACGGCAACCTTCATACCTAGCTGTGCTGCTCTTATAGCACCCACATACCCGGCAGGTCCGGCACCTATTACGATTAAATCAAAAGTCCTCATGGTTAACAATTTATGTTTTCCGTTATTTTAGTTTCTCAAGTATCTCAATTGAAACTGGGATTGCCGGACAAAGCCCGACATACACCTGAATCGCGTGCAATTTAAACATTAATTCAAAAACAAAAAGTTTTTTCACCCGTTTTTTTCATCATTACACACTTCATTTATTAAACAAAATGCAAATCACTTGTACACCATCAACGACAAAAGCCATACTTTTTGAATAATAAATCACTAAATTAGAGTCAAATAATATCATTATGACTCTTTTTATCTTACTGATTGTCGGATTAAAAAAAACTGCATCTATTCATCACATTCATTCATAAAAGCTCCGGACCAGGATTAAATACGACTAGAATCTAACCATTTCAACTTTTCAAATTTCTGTATTCTTTGGGTGTAATTCCTGTATACTTTTTAAAGTACTGCGAAAAGAAGGACGGGTTAGGAAAATGAAACGAGTCAGACACCTGATTTATAGATAGTGATAAATCCTGCAACAGCAGTTTTATGTTCATAATCGTGCAATCTCTCACCCAGTCACCGGCTGTTTGCCCCGAAACCTCTTTCACAACCATTGATAAGTGGCGAGGTGTGATCGACTGCTCAGATGCATAATGGGAAACAGGATATCTGGAGCGGACATTTATAAATAATGAATAGATAAATTGCTGAAAAATCTCATCATTTCTTGAACAAACTTGCTGAGTGATCGGCTTTCTTTTTAACTAGGGTCTGCTGAATAAATTAATAAGCTAAAAGGCGATGGGTCACATTATTTTGGTCCGGTAGAATAATTACCCGAATTTTGCTGGAAATTGACGATACAACAGTCATAAAAAAATGCGCATGAAGAAGTCTCCT
>JBOFDD010000033.1:0-4630 GCA_051646645.1 Bacteroidales bacterium
ACAAATATACAAAGCCCTCAAATATAAAGACAGACCATTTAGGAAAATCAAAATTTGTAGTACACAGCAAGAAAATCAAAAAAAAAGAAAAGTCTCACTTACGGAGAGTTACAAAATTATAGGGGCAAAGTTGGGTTAAGGTAGATGTTGTAGGTATACGGTTAATGACTTCAGAATGAAGTATATTGTTCAGATTAACCTTTGTCGTGAGATATTCATTCTTTGTATAGTTAGCGTAATCTGAAATATATAAGCATTCGTTTTTCCGATCCACAGAAATATCAATAATATTAAACATATCATTCTTCATATTCTTATAAATATTCTTTTTAATGATAGACTGTTTAGTAAACGAACAGGCAGTAACTTGCTGTCCGATAAACTTTTGATTAATATCATACGCTGTGATATATATCAGGTTATTATTGTACCAGACAGGGGTATGTTTTACTACATTTTCTATTTGCAGAATAGGGTTGTTTTCTGCTTTATGAAGATCAAAAACTAATAAGTCAAATGAGTTTTTTTTATTAAGAGATAATACTGCAATTTTACTTTTGTCTTGCGAAAATGCAGCTTTCATATCCAGATAAGGAGTAATTTGTTTATCAAAATTTCTCAGAGATACAGTTTTATTTTGTGAAACGATATATTCGTAAAGTCTAACTTCGTTGTTATGAGTACTTGTTTTAAAATAAAATAGTGTATCGTTATTTGCCTCAATTATTTGAGGGTTAAGTATCTGGCTTAACTCCTGTATGCGGTTGAATAAATTAGTATTTGTTTTTTTGGCGAAATTTTTTAGAATATTATTCTGAGAAGAAATCCACGAGTGGAATTGTTTATTTTGAGGGGTATTTAGTTCCATCCACTGATAATCATCTTTTACAATTTTGTCAAATATCTCTGTTTTGGTAGTATTATTTTCAGCATAAGGATACTTAATATAATTGCTCGTACAATTAGTTAGAGAGAATAAAGTGAAAAGGAAGAAAATAATTGAATAATATGAGTTCATATATTTGTGGATTTTGATTCATACAAACAAATTATTCTCAAATCTAAGCAAAAGTGTATCATTTTGTTTAGATTTGAGAATAATTTGTTTTATTGCTATAATATTGAGGTATAGTGGTTTAGGTGATATTTTTTTGTAAGAAAAGCTTCCGGTTTATGAATTTATGTGGAAGCTTTTCTTTGAATTGTAAGTTCTCTTATCCTTTTATCTGTTGTTTAAGAAATTCACACCATTCGTCCATTCCCTGTCCGGTCTGAGCCGATAGTTCGAAGAAACGCAGATGGTGATTTACGGTAGTTGCGTTTTCGCGAAGTTTAGCCAGATCGCTTTTCAGATAAGGAGCCAGATCTACTTTATTGATCAGACAAATCTGAGCGCTTTCGAACATATACGGATATTTCAAAGGCTTGTCGTCACCTTCAGTTACACTCACCACGACTACACGCAGTTCTTCTCCCAGATCAAACATGGCAGGACATACCAGATTTCCTACGTTTTCTACAAATAGTAATGAGTGATCTGTCAGTTTAAGCTCTTTTGCAGCATGGTTAACCATGGCAGCATCTAAGTGGCAACCGTTTTCTGTATTGATTTGTAGCGCAGGTACACCCGTAGCTGCAATACGGTCTGCATCGTTAGTCGTATGCTGATCGCCTTCGATCACTGCAATCGAAACAGTATCTTTCAGACGTTTGATTGTCTCTTCAAGAATCGTTGTTTTACCCGATCCCGGAGAACTAACGATATTGAGGCAACAGATATCTTTGGCTTCGAAGAATCCGCGGTTTCTTTCAGCCAGAGCCTGATTACCCGAAAGTACATCGCGCTGAACCGAGATTTTATGTCCGCCATGATCATGATCATGATTATGCTCATGATCGTGGTGGTGATGTTCATGCGGATGCTTGTGATCGTGATCGTGGTGATACTCGTGGTCGTGATGATGTTCGTGACCATGATGAAAATGAGGATGATTAGAATTGTGATCTACACACATAATAGTATATTTTTAATGAGTTAATCTTTAATATTCAGCGATACTACTGATAGTTCCCGACCTTGTATAAGTTTAATTTTTTCTGAGTTACACAGAGAGCAATTTGTTGTGTACTGCACATCCGGACGAAATTCCTGATTGCAACCCTCACAATACATTAACGGTTCTTTGCGCAGAATGTTTATGCGGCTATTCTTTAATAATGCCGAATATTGTTTGGCCGCATCCAGCGAAAAAAGCAAAGCATCGCAGTCAACGCCAGCCCATAAGCCAACTTCGATCTCAATATCAAGAACTTCAGTAGCATTCAGCTTCTGAGCCTCTTCCTGAGCAATGTCTGCAATACTCATAGCAATGGATAGTTCATGCATAAATTCGATTCTTATTTAATATTATTTTTTATACAGGCTGCGGCAACAGCAAGCTGACCTACCGCTATTCCTCCGTCGTTGCAGGGAACTCCTGAAGGGTAAAAGACCTTCAGGTCTTGCTTTTCAAGACTCTCTGTCAGCAACTCCGATAAAAGTTTGTTCTGAAATACACCGCCCGAAAGTACCACATCCCGGATTTGTTCGTCAGCAGATGCTCTCACAATGTGATCAGTGAGATAAGCCGTGATTGTATTATGAAACTTACGGGCTATATCAGCCTGCGGAATTCTATTTTCATAATCGGTGAGTATGCCCTCAAACAAAGCCTTCAGATTCCAGGAGTCATTCCATCCGGGTGGATAGGTTTCCTCTGTGTCCGATAAGGATGCCAGATGCTCAAGACGCATGGCTGCTTCAGCCTGAAAACTGTTTTGATCACACACTCCCATCAGAGAACTTACGGCATCGAAGAGCCTTCCCATTGAAGAAGTTTCGGGAAGTTTCATCGGACTATCCAAAAGACGTATTAATGATCCGATTCGTTCATCTCCAATCCGTTTCCGAAATGCTTCGGGCAGATGCTCAGAACAATCCGTATATATAGAATAAAGATGACTTACAGCCATTCGCCAGCACTCTCTGGATGCTTTATCTCCTCCCGGCATGGCCACATAGGGGAGATGTCCGAGGCGTTTATAGCCTGCGCGCGAACACAACAAGAGTTCACCTCCCCAGCTCTTCCCGTCATCTCCCAGTCCAGTCCCGTCAAGACATAAGGCAAGACAATTCGATTCGAGATTATGCTCTGCCATGACTGATACGGCATGCGCATGATGATGCTGTACTTTATATAATGGCAGGTTCATCTTTTCGGCCATCTCTTCGGCATAGCGGCTTGAATAATAGTCCGGATGCATATCGGCTACCAGATAATCCGGTTTAAACCGAAACAGCGCAGAGAGACGATCTATGGTTTCTTTATAAGCTTCGAGAGCTTCGTTGTCGCTCAGGTCACCTATATACTGACTTAGCAGAATTTCGTTCCCTTTTCCGAGAGCAAAAACCGATGTCATCTCTGCTCCAAAAGCAAATCCACCATCTACAGAGTCCGTATTGAGTATGGGTTCGGGGGTATAGCCCCTTGCTCTTCTCATAATCTGTGTGCGGTCATTGATAATACGAATAACCGAATCGTCCACCCGGTTGTGTATCGGACGATTGTTCTCCATATAGAGATCCGATTTATTCAGTAGATATTCACGAGCCTCATCGTTGTCAGTCAGCATAGGTTCACCCGGACGATTTGCACTTGTGAGTATAAAAGCCGGTATATCCGTGCGCCGGAAGAGATCGTAGTGAACAGGCAAGTAGGGAAGCATTACACCGAGTGTGCTTAATGCTCCGTTTATCTGAGGAAAAAGTTTCTCTTTCTCTCTGAGTACTACAATTGCTCTGCGCCAGGATTCGAGCTCTTTTCTTTCAGTGCTGTTCAAAAACAGGTGTCTCTCTATCCATTCCGTATTTTTGCAGATAAGAGCAAAAGGTTTTGTATATCTGTATTTTAGTTCCCTCAGACGCATAACCGCATTCTCATTTCCGGCATCGGCAATCCAGTTAAATCCGCCCACACCTTTGAGAGCAATAATTCCACCTGCCTTCAGGCATTCAGCAGCCCTGCTGACTATCTTTTCGTAATTGTCAGTCCATATACCATCAATAAATGCTCGATATACAGGTCCGCAATGATTGCGGGCTACAGGCTGAGCATGAAAACGGCGGTCCTCCGGATTTTCGTATTCTTTCTCGCAGGTTTCACACATTTCGAATTGCCTCATAGTCGTTGCCGGACGGTCGTAAGGTATGGATTCAACGATTGAAAATCTCGGACCACAATGCGTGCAGTTTATAAATGGATAGCCGATTCTGTGACTTTGCGTTTCGAGGTCCTTCAGGCACGCTTTGCACACGGCTATATCCGGACTTACACGTGTGATTCCACTATCTTCGGGTTTGCTTGGAGCGATACTGAATGTATCGAACTCTGTAGCAGATTTTGACTCCGTAACACAGATGTGAGTTATCTCAGCTACATCGGGTTTTTCTGTCCGTACTCTTCTGATAAATTCATCTTTATCGGCTGAAGAAGCTTGCAGAATAACCTTGACCCCCGCTGTACGGTTGTCTACAAATCCTTTTAATTTTAAATCTTTTGCTAAACGATAAATATAGGGACGAAAGCCTACT
>JBOFDD010000034.1:0-12766 GCA_051646645.1 Bacteroidales bacterium
AGGAGACTTCTTCATGCGCATTTTTTTATGACTGTTGTATCGTCAATTTCCAGCAAAATTCGGGTAATTATTCTACCGGACCAAAATAATGTGACCCATCGCCTTTTAGCTTATTAATTTATTCAGCAGACCCTACTTATGTCTTTTGTATAACTCTTCCTCTATATCTTTTAAAGAATAACCTTTTGCAGTCAGAAGCACAATCAGGTGATAGATCAGGTCAGAAGCTTCGTAGATTAGTCGTTCATCATTACAAGCTATTGCTTCAATTACTGTTTCAACTGCCTCTTCGCCTACTTTCTGTGCTATTTTATTGATTCCTTTTTCAAAGAGTTTTGTTGTATATGATCCCGCAGGCATTGTGTCATGGCGTTCGCGGATGATAGCCTGTAAACGCTTGATGAAGCCCTCATCCCCGCGAGTGTCAAAACAGTTATCGCTACCGGTGTGACAAACAGGTCCGTTTGGGATTACCCGTATTAATAGTGTGTCGTTGTCACAATCTTTCATGATTGAATGTACATGCAGAATATTGCCGCTTGTTTCACCTTTTTTCCATAGTCGTTGTTTTGTTCTGCTATAGAAAGTAACCACACCTTCTTTTTTAGTTTTTTCAAAAGCTTCTTCGTTCATATACCCAAGCATAAGCACCTGAAGCGTTCTGTCGTCCTGAATAATTACAGGAATAAGACCTTCTGTTGATTTTGAAGTGTCTAAGTCTTTAAATTGTATCATATTATTTCGTTTTTATATTCTTATTCTGACTCCTTTTTCGGCCAATTCTTTTTTTAATACAGGTATCGGGATCTGATCATAATGAAAAATGCTGGCAGCCAATGCTGCATCCGCTTTCCCGATTTTAAATACCTTTTCGATGTCTTCAACAGAACCAGCTCCTCCTGATGCAATTACCGGAATATGGAGAATCCTGTTTAATTCAGCAAATTCATTCAAAGGATATCCCTGCCCCGTTCCATCATGATTCATGGATGTAAACAGAATTTCACCTGCACCTCTTTCCTGTACTTCAACAGCCCAGCTAAATAGTTCGCGATCCGTTTTATTACTCCCTCCGTGAGTTGTAACTGACCATATTCCATTTTCCTGCAAGCCATCAATGGCAACAACAATAAACTGACTGCCGTATTTTCCTGCAATCTCAGTAATTAGAGATGGATTTGATACAGCTGAAGTGTTGATCGTGATTTTATCAGCACCGGCATCTAACAATCTGGCTGCATCATCAATCGAAGCTATTCCGCCACCTACAGTAAAAGGTATGTTTATCACCTTTGCTATGCGCAATACAAGGTCGGCAAAAGTTTTCCGGTCTTCTTTAGATGCTGTAATATCCAGAAACACAAGTTCGTCTGCTCCTTGTTTCGCATATTTGGAGGCAAGCTCAACGGGATCACCAATTGTTTGCAGTCCCTCGAAGTTTATGCCTTTAACCGTTTGTCCATCTTTAATATCCAGACAAGGGATAATCCGTTTTGCTAACATAACAATGATTTTAGGTCAACTTTATTTTCATAAATAGCTTTCCCGACGATAACACCTCTTAATCCCATCGCCTCTAACGTTTCAATGTCTTTGTTTGAACTGACGCCTCCGCTTACAATAATATCTACTTTAGGAAATTCATACTGTAAGATTTTATACAATTCAAAGTCTGGACCTTCAAGCATTCCGTCGCGTGATATTTCGGTGCAGATAACCTGAGAGAGTCCGTGCGGAATAAACATTCTGATCAGATCATTGATTGTTTTGTCGGTTGAATCTATCCACCCGTTAATTGCAACTTTTTTATCTTTAATGTCAGCTCCTAATATGATTTTGTCCTTATACTGCTCCAGCCAGCTGATAAACAATGAGCTGTTTTGTACTGCAATACTACCTCCGATAGCATAACTTGCACCAGCTGAAAATACAGATGATAAAGCCTGAGTATTTTTTATACCTCCTCCGAATTCTACTTCAAGAAGAGTTGATGTGGCTATTTTCTCAAGAACTTTCAAATTTTTAGGCTCACTGGCTTTTGCTCCGTCCAGATCCACAAGATGCAGACGATGAAGCCCTAACCCTTCAAAATATTTAGCCATTTCAACCGGATCTTTCTGATAGACAGTCTTTTTGAGATAGTCTCCTTGCGTCAGCCTAACGCATTTTCCTTCAATTAAATCAATTGCAGGTATGATTTTTATTTTCATAATGTTCAATATTAAGATAGGTGAATGAAGTTTCTCAGTATGAGTTCTCCCGTATCTCCACTTTTTTCGGGGTGAAACTGACACCCATAGAAATTATTAAATGCAATAGCCGCACTGAAATTAAAGCCATAATTGCACTCCGCAATGGTGTGTTCTGAGCGTTCAGCATAATATGAATGCACAAAATAGAGATAGCACTCCTCCTGTATATCAATTAGTAAGGGAGATTTAAGCCTTTCTATTGTGTTCCACCCCGTATGAGGTACCTTTAGCTCATTTTCTGGTTTGAATTGTTTTACCTGTATTGGAATTAGATTCAAACAGTCTGTGTTTCCCTCTTCGGAGTGAGTGCAGAGTAATTGCATACCCAAGCATATCCCAAGAACAGGCTGCTCTAAATTGCGGATTGTATCAATCAGATCTAGCCGGGTCAGTTCCTGCATAGCGGTACTGGCTTCACCTACTCCGGGAAGCAATACCCTGTGTGCAGCTTTAATCTTTTCTTTATCATTTGTTAGCTCATAACTTGCCCCGATGCGGTCAAGTGCAAAACATATGGACTGTAGGTTCCCTAATCCATAATCAATGATGGTTATATCTTTTCGGTCAGTCATGTTATGAAGTTATAAAGCACCTTTGCTGCTTGGTAAATAATTAGAATACGGATCTCTGCGGATTGCCATCCTTAATGCTCTTGCAAATGCCTTGAATATTGCTTCGATTTTGTGATGCTCATTCTCACCACAGGCTCTGATGTGCAGGTTGCATACGGCACCCTCGCAAAATGATTTGAAGAAGTGTTTGAACATTTCGCATGGAACATCGCCAATTTTCTCTCTGGTAAATTTAGCGTCCCATTCAAAAGAGATTCTTCCTCCAAAATCAATGAGTACTTCGGCACTTGATTCATCCATTGGTAAAGCAAAACCATATCTTTCGAGCCCGAGCTTATTGCCCAATGCTTCGTAAACAGCTTTACCAAATACAATTCCCACATCTTCGATCAGATGGTGTTCATCTACGTGCAGATCGCCCTTTGCCTGAAGATTAACCGATATTTTGGCATGATGCACAATCTGGTCAAGCATATGATCAAAGAAGTGCAAGCCTGTAGCTATATGGCTCGTCTGGTTGCCATCCAGGTCAATGGTCAGACTGATATCTGTTTCTTTTGTCTGTCTGTGTATAGTTGCTACCCTGTCATCGTTGCGGATATACTGGTATATTTTATCCCACGAATCAGTTATTAATGCGCATGAATCAAAAAGGTCTGCTTCTCCGATCTTTTCATAACCGTTTTCGTAGTCCTGAAAGAATATACCCTTACAGCCCAGGTTTTTGGCTAACTGTATATCTGTAATCCGGTCACCGATAACATATGACTCACTCAGGTTGTATTCAGGATTATTGGTGTATTTGTGGAGCATGGCAGTTCCTGGTTTCCGTGTCGGTTGCTGTTCTTCCGGAAAAGATTTGTCTATAAATACATCGTGAAATCCGGCATTCTCGCCTTTGAGTATTTGCATCATTTTGTTGTGAGGACCCCAGAAATCATTCTCCGGAAAACTTTCAGTACCCAATCCATCCTGGTTTGTCACCATTACTAATTCAAAATCAAGCAGAGCTAACCGTGCGAGATTTGTAATCGCACCCGGAATGAATTCGAGTTTTTCAAGCGAATCTACCTGAAAATCTATCGGCGGTTCTTTGATAATAGTCCCGTCTCTATCTATGAATAGAACTTTTTTAGCCATAATAAAAATGTATTATGCCGTATATAATAAGCAATAAGGCTTTGATTATATTCGACTTATAATAATAGCTCGTATGCAAGCAGAGCTTCAACTAATTTTTTGTTTTCTTCCGGTGTGCCAACAGATATACGAAGGCACGATTCACAACCAGGAACCGATGAACGGTCTCTTACGATTATCTCTTTCTTAAGCAGATAGTTGTATAGTTTTTTTGCGTTATGATATCTGATCAAAAGAAAATTGGCATCTGATGGATAAACATGCTCGATGATCGGAATAGACAGCAGCCGTTGACGAAGATATTCTCTTTCATGACGGATCATGCGTACCATTTCCTCTACTTTTTCAGATTCACTTAATGCATCCATAGCAGCTTGCTGGCTAAGGATATTAATGTTGTACGGATATTTTACCCGTGTCATATATTTTATAGTCTCAGTATCGGCAAAAGCGAGTCCAAGTCGGATTGCAGCAGCCCCCCAGGCCTTCGAAAGAGTCTGAAGGATAACCAGATGCGGATATTGCTCAAGAAGGCGAGTATATGATTTTGATGATGCAAAATCAATATATGCTTCATCAATTACAAGAATACCCTGAAAATTATTAAGCAAAATATCAATCTCCTTTTTGTTTAAGATATTCCCGCTTGGATTATTCGGAGAGCATAAAAAGACCATTTTAGTGTTTTCATCTGCGAGCGACAGGAGCTTTTGCGCATCAAGATCAAAGTTCTTGTCCAGCTTATACTCTCTGTACTCAATATCATTGATGTCAGCGGCTACTTTATACATGCCGTAGCTGGGTGTAATCCCGATCACATTGTCTATGCCCGGTCTGCAAAATATACGGTATAGAATATCAATAGCCTCATCACTACCATTTCCGATAAAGATTGAGTCGGGAGAGACGTTTTTAAGTTCGGAGATTTTTGCTTTGAGAACTTTCTGATAGGGATCGGGATACCTGTTTATTCCGTTTTGATACGGATTTTCATTGGCATCCATAAATTGGCCTATCGAACCCTGATATTCGTCGCGTGCGGTTGAATAGGCTTTTAATCTCAAAATATTTGGTCTGAGAAGGTTGCTGATAGTATCCATAAGTCCGGTGTTAATTCATTTTTAATTTATTCAGCCTCACACTAACTGCGTTTGAATGCGCATCCAGTCCTTCAGCCTTAGCCATAGTTTCGACAATTGCTCCAATGTTTTCAAGACCAACCGGAGTAATTTCCTGAAAAGTGATTTTCTTGATAAAGCTGTCCAGGTTAACTCCACTATACGATTCAGCCCAGCCGTTAGTCGGGAGTGTGTGATTAGTGCCAGAAGCATAATCGCCGGCACTTTCAGGAGTCCAGTTACCCAGAAATACTGACCCTGCCGATTCAATTTTCAGAGCAATATCATTATAATCTCTCATTGAAATAATCAGATGCTCAGGTGCATAGTAATTCGAGAATTCAATCATCTCGTCCGTATTGTCAAAGACAAATATTTTGCTGTTAGATAAAGACATTTTTGCAAAATCAGCACGGGATAAATCCTCTAATTGCAGATACACTTCCTCCATGACTTCTGTAGCAATCTTTCTCGAGTTACAAACAAGAATGGTCTGACTGTCGTTTCCATGCTCTGCCTGAGACAACAGATCGGCAGCAATGAAGGAAGGATCTGCAGACTCATCAGCCATAATAAGCACTTCCGATGGGCCAGCCGGCATATCAATCGCTACATGTTCTGTAGACACAAGCTGCTTGGCAAGTGTTACGTAATGGTTGCCCGGGCCAAAAATCTTATTCACTTTCGGTATGCTTTCGGTACCAAATGCCATTGCTGCTATTGCCTGAGCACCGCCGACCTTAAATATTTTATGAACGCCACAAATACGTGCTGCAAAAAGGACAGCAGGTGCAACTTTACCTTGAGCGTCAGTAGGAGTACAGAGTACAATCTCTTTACATCCGGCAATTTGTGCAGGTATTGCAAGCATAAGCACGGTTGAGAATAACGGAGCTGTCCCTCCCGGAATATATAAACCTACCGATTGTATCGGCAAAGAGCGTTGGTAGCATTTTACTCCGGGTACAGTTTCTACTTCTATTGTTTTCCCAAGTTGTGCAGCATGAAATGCACGAATATTATTAGCTGCTGCAATAATTGCAGCTTGCAGTGATTCGTCAACCTGATACTCTGATTCGTCAATCTCATTTATTGAAACAGCCAGTGAATTGAGCTTTGCTTTATCAAATCTCATTGCATATTCAAATAAAGCTTTATCTCCGTTTTGTTCTACATTGCGTATTACTTCTGAGACAACTTCAAGTATTTCTTGTTTGGGCGATACATCGGATCTTTTAATTAAAGATTTCCAATCTTCTTTCCCTGGGTTTATGATTAGTTTCATTTCTCCTTCTTTTGTAATTGTTTATGGGATAATTTTATCCAGAGACAAGACAAGTATATCTTCAGCACCGAGCGATTTAAGTTGTGAAATAATTGTCCATAACTGATCTTCGGCAATGACGGTATGCATTGAACTCCATCCTTTCTGAGCGAGTGGTAACAGGGTAGGACTCTTCAGACTTGGTAAAATCTGTATCGTTCTTTCGATTTGCTCATCGGGAATATTGAAGAGTACATATTTCTGTCCAATACTTCGCAAAATTGATTCAAAACGGAACAGAAGCTGAGTAACGATATCCTGTTTCTCTTCACTCAGTTCCGGATTAGTGATTAAAACAGCAGAAGATGTCATTACACTCTCAACTTCTTTCAAACCATTACTTATTAGTGTACCTCCGCTACTTACAATATCAAATATTGCATCAGCCATTCCTGCTGCAGGAGCAATTTCGACAGATCCTGCGATTTCGATTATTTTGGCTTTTACTCCTTTTTTCTGAAAGTACTCCTGAAGGATTTTCGGATAAGAGGTAGCAATTTTTTTCCCTTCAAAGTAGCTAATATCAGTATATACGTGATCTTTTGGGATTGCCAGTGAAATTCTGCATTTCCCAAATCCGAGGTCTTTTGCGATATTTACATAAACACCTTTTTCAGTGACTTCGTTCATTCCTACAATTCCGATATCGGCAACACCCTGAGCTACTGCTGTCGGAATATCGTCATCTCGCAGGTATAGAATTTCTGCAGGAAAATTTTCGGCGCAGACTAAGAGCTTACGTTTTGGGTTTTTTACTTCAATGTCTGCATCAATAAGTAGCTGGCTACTTTGTTCGTTTAAACGGCCTTTGGCCTGAATTGCAATTCGTAACATAACATTATTTTTTTAGTGTGCTTTTGTGAGGATAAAAAAAAAGGCCTACCGTTTGTATCGGTAAGCCTTCATATATATTTATAACACAAAATAAGTCAGATTAGTTCTCTATTTTTTCTTAATACTCTTGTGTATGCATATATCATATCCTACCTCACAGATTGAAGTATGATGATGATGCAGATGTAGAGTATTTTTTCTCATTTCTTTGTTTGTTTAGTGCAAAGAAGATAAATATATTTCAAATTGCCAAATCTGAATTCATAATAAATTTCAATGGATATCGCCTATGAAGTTTTAAAATGTAAGGAATACCCCATATGGAGAGGTGTTTCGATACTTTTTGAGCATAATATTTTTTTTATCTTCCCTATAGCTTAATAAGAAAAATTACCTGATTGGTTTACTTGAAATGGCATGTTTGTATGTCTGAATATAATGACAATATGACAATAGCATGACAATAGAATTTTCAGTGTGTTGTCATGGTTAAATTTCATGTATACAGTGAGTTATTGTAGGAATGACAATATGACAATATATAAGTGTAAATAGTCTGAGCGTGAGATAAAAAAAGAAGGAGTAGTCTTTCGCAGACTACTCCTTCCTTGATGATAATATAGTACAAAATATAGATTAGGCGTTTTCCTTTTTCTCTTTTCTTGCTTGTACCTCATAAGCAACCGGTACAGCAATGAATAAAGTAGAATAAGTACCTGTAATGATACCGATGATCAGAGCAAAACAGAAGCTTCTGATGATATCACCACCTAATAGGAACATACAAAGAAGTACGACAAATGTACTTAATGAAGTACTGATTGTACGAGCCAGAGTAGTATTCAACGCATCGTTGATCAGAGTCTTACGGTCTGTTTTCGGATGCAGACCAATGATTTCACGTATACGGTCAAAGATAACCACCGTGTCATTTACTGAGTAACCGATAACAGTAAGAACTGCTGCGATAAATGATTGGTCAATTTCCATTGAGAACGGAAGGAATCCGTGGAACAATGAATAAACACCAATGATAACCAACGTATCGTGGAATGCCGATGCGATTGTACCTAAAGAGAATGACCAGTCTCTGAATCGGATAAGGATGTAAAGCCCCATACCAATCATTGAGAAGATAACAGCCCAGATAGCTCCGGTTGTAATATCTTTAGCAATCGCAGGACCTACTTTCTGTATACTCAGAATGTAATTATCGTTGAAATGCTCTAAAGTTGTATTTTCTGTTAGTAATGGTTTCAGGCCATTGTACAATTTAGAAGTAATTTCATCATCTACAAGCGGAGATTCATCTTCGATTTTGTAGTTAGTAGTGATACGAACCTGATTGTCGTCACCAATTGTAATCACGTTGACAGAAGCACCAGGGAATTCAGGAGTAAGGTCTTTTACAACGTCCTGAGGATTAACCGGATTTTCAAAACGAACAATGTAGTTACGTCCACCAGTGAAGTCAATACCATAGTTCAGACCTCTTACGAAGAATGAAACAAGGAATCCTCCTAAAACAACTGCAGAGATAATATATCCTTTTTTACGTAGCCCAACCCAGTCAATTTTTGGATTAACAAGCATGTTTTTGCTTAGAGCTGTTGTAAATGTAAGGTTTTTGAACCATCCTTTAGCAAGACCTCTTTCGTATACAAGACGAGTAAGGAATACTGAAGTAAAGAATGAAACCACAAGACCGATGATCAATGTTGTAGCAAATCCTTTGATCGGACCTGTACCGAACATGAACAGAATGATTGCTGTAATGATCGAAGTAAGGTTGGCATCAAAGATGGCAGAGAATGCGTTGTTGTAACCGTCTTCAACTGCTTTCTTAAGATTTTTGCCATTTCTTAATTCTTCTTTTGAACGTTCGTAAATCAATACGTTCGCATCAACAGCTACCCCTAATGAAAGAACGAGACCGGCAATACCTGATAGTGTAAGTACAGCCTGGAACGAAGCAAGAATACCCATCGTGAAGAACATGTTGAATACAAGTCCTAAGTTCGCGATAATACCCGGAACTACACCATAGATAGCCATCATGTAAACCATAAGAAGAATAAGAGCAATAACAAATGAAATTGCACCTGCGTTGATAGCTTCTTTTCCTAAAGAAGGACCAACAACTTCTTCCTGAATGATTTTAACTGAAGCAGGCATTTTACCAGACTTCAATACGTTAGCTAAGTCTTTTGCCTCTTCCGGAGTAAAGTTACCTGTGATAGAAGATCTACCATTAGGAATTTCGTCGTTTACACGTGGGAAAGAGTATACGTATTTGTCAAGAACGATAGCAATTGATTTGCCTTTGTTTTCGCGAGTGATACGAGCCCATTGTTTTGCACCTTCCTGGTTCATAGCCATAGATACTTCCTGACCACCACCTTGCTGGCTGAAGTCAGCGTTAGCATCAGTGATTACGTCACCACTAAGAGCAGGCTCACCATTACGGTTTGAAGCTTTAAGAGCTACTAACTGATAGTATTGATTTTTCTCATCAAACGCTTTAACTGTCCAGTTTAATACTGTACCGCGAGGCAGCAGATCTCTTACCATTTTAGAGTTAAGGATCTGATTAATCTCAGTTGTATCTTTATAATGAGCATAACCAACTACCGGACATGGAGCTGCAGCACCGTTCTGCATTAATGCAGGCTGAAGTTTCGAGAATAGTGGGTTCGCTTTCTTGAAAGCAGCTTCGTCAGCAGTAGCTTTAGCTTGTTCACCTGTTTTAGCCGCAAGTTTGTTCAATACTGAGTCTTTCGCAGAAGTAGCTTCTGTTGCAACTGAATCTTCAACAACAGCAATAGTGGTTGTGTCAGTTGAAGCATTTGCCTGAGCTAATGTTCTGTTTGCAGCATCAAGTGCCGGGAAAATCTCCTGGTTTTCGTATGTTTCCCAGAATTCAAGGTTTGCACTTCCCTGAAGAAGTTTGCGAACACGTTCTGGTTCTTTGATACCCGGAAGTTCAACTGAAATACGACCAGCTTGCTCCATTCTCTGGATGTTTGGTGAAACAACACCAAAGCGGTCGATACGAGTACGAAGTACATTGAAAGAGTTGCTGATAGCACTTTCCAACTCACCTCTCAATACAGAAAGAACTTGTTCGTTTGTTGAATTTGCATTGATTTTATCTTTCAATTCAAATGTTCCAAAGATTGAAGCTAAGTTTCCGTTTGGACTAACTTTGTTGTATTCTTCAGCAAAAAGCTTGATGAAGTCTTTTTCTCCTTTAGAGCTTCTTGCATTTGCAGCCACAAGAGCTTTGTTGAAGTTTTCATCTTTGTTGTTTCCTGAAAGTGATTTCAATACGTCACCAACGTTTAGCTCAAGGATAACATTCATACCTCCTTTAAGGTCCAGACCAAGGTTAATCTCCATTTCACGAACCTCTTTGAAAGTATATGGGCCATATACCTTCTCAGTAGAAAGTGAGTCTAAGATGTAACTTAGCTTCACCCGGTCACCTCCTGCAGATTCTTCCGCCTCAGTCATGTATTTATTTGCTACAATCGTGAACGATAGATAGAAAATACAGACAAGAGTCAGAAGCACTGCAAAAACTCTTACAAATCCTTTGTTTTGCATTTTGATGTACTTTTATTCTTATTGTTAATTAATTGATATTTTTCCAATAGTCCGCAAATATATCCTTTTTTTCAATTTGTAACTAAAAATTCCTCTGCTTTTTATGAACATATCTCCATATTAGAGAAAAAGAAATGTAACTTTTAGCCCACATCAAGCAAAAAGTTACATTTCTTATTTCTAAAAACTATGTGAATAAAATTGTATATTTATTTAGAAGCTGTTTGATGATTTATCATGCAATGTGTTTTGGTCATTCTTTTTTTTGATGAATTTGAATTTTCTATTTGCAGTTAATAGCGGGCTATTAACAAGAAAAGAAGATTCAAAGGCGCAAAAAAGGACAAAAGACAGCATGAATAGAGTTTGTAAAAAATATTCGATAAATTTTTAAACAGCATCTTAGTTTAACCCTCTGTTCCGAAGAAGTGCATCCGGATTTGGAGCTTGTCCACGGAATGAAACATACAGCTCCATAGGTTCAACGCTGCCTCCTTTTTTCAGAATGTTGTTGCGGTAAGCTGCGGCCACTTCCTGATTGAAAATACCCTTTTCTCTGAATGCATCGAACGCGTCTGCATCCAGTACTTCTGCCCATAAATAACTATAATATCCTGCACTGTAGTCGTTGCAGAAAATATGGCGGAAATAAGGAGTTCTGTAGCGTGGGGCAATTTCCGGAATCAGTCCGATTTCCTGCATCGCATTTTTCTCAAATTCAGCTGGGTTAAATACCTGAACGCTATCCTGCATATGCCATTTCATGTCAAGTATGGCTGCTGCTACAAGCTCTGTTGTTGTGAATCCCTGATTAAATGTTCCTGCATTGTTGATTTTAGTGATCAGTGAATCCGGAATTACTTCTCCTGTTTTGTAGTTTTTAGCATACATTTTCAATACCTCCGGTTCAGTAGCCCAATGCTCCATAATCTGAGACGGAAGTTCTACAAAGTCTCTTGCAACATTTGTTCCCGATACCATTGGATAGTTACACTGAGTAAGCATACCATGCAGTGCGTGTCCGAATTCATGGAACAGCGTTTCTACTTCATCCAGAGTCAGTAGTGAAGGAGTGTCTTGTGTAGGTTTAGTAAAGTTTCCTACATTGCAGATAACCGGTCTTGTCTCTTTTCCGTTCTGGATGTATTGACCACGATAGTTGTTCATCCATGCACCTCCTTGTTTAGAAGCACGCGGGAAATAGTCAACAAACAAAACCGAAAGGTGTTTGCCGTCGGCATCTTTAACCTCGAATGCTTTTACGTCAGGATGATAAACCGGAGCGTCAGGTATTTCTGTAAATGTGATACCCCAAAGCTTATTAGCAACCATAAAGGCTCCGTCGCGCACATTGTCAACCTGGAAGTAAGGTTTGATTTGTTCCTCATTCAGATTGAATTTCTCAGCTCTGACTTTCTCGGCATAGTACCACCAGTCCCAAGGTTCAATTTTAATATTTGCGCCTTCCTTGTCTGCAATAGCCTGCATCTCTTTTACTTCTTCTTTAGCTCTTGGGTTTGCTTTATCCCAGATTTTAGTAAGAAGAGCCATCACGTTTTCAGGCTTCTTAGACATGTTCTCATCAAGAACATAGTCGGCAAATGTGTTGAATCCTAAAAGTTTTGCTTTTTCGATGCGAAGATTGATAATCTTGTTAATGTATTCATTGTTATCATTCTCGTTCCCGTTATCACCACGTTTAGTGTAGGCTGTATAAACCTGTTTGCGAAGTTCGCGGTTGTCAGCGTATTGAAGGAACGGAATCCAGCTTGGGTTGTGTAATGTAATCACCCATTTACCTTCCTCTCCGTTTGCTTTTGCCGCTTCTGCAGCAGCGTCGATCGCACCCTGAGGAAGTCCTGCCAGGTCTTCTTTATTATCTATAACCAATTTATAGCTATTGGTTTCTTTCAATACGTT
>JBOFDD010000035.1:0-5030 GCA_051646645.1 Bacteroidales bacterium
TTCCAGATCGGAGCAAACATATCTTTAGAAACTTCACCATGAAGCCAGCTAACACCATTCACTTCCTGGCAGGTGTTACAAGCAAATACACTCATTGAGAATTTCTCTGCTATACCCGGATTTTCACGTCCAAGATCCATTAGATCATTCCATGAAATTCCCAATTTTACAGGATATTCATACATGTATTTTCCAAACAGTTGCTCGTCAAAACTATCATGACCAGCAGGCACTGGTGTGTGAACAGTATAAAGAGATGAAGACCTAACCACCTCCAACGCTTCGTTAAAAGTCAGGTTTTCTTTTTGGATATAATCAACAAGACGCTGAACATTTATAAGAGCTGCATGTCCCTCATTACAATGGTAAACTTCTTTCTTAATACCTAATTTATTTAATAACTGAATTCCTCCGATACCAAGTAAATACTCTTGTTTCATACGGTTTTCCCAATCACCACCATAGAGCTGATGAGTAATCGGGCGGTCAAATTCACTATTAAGCTCAAGATCAGTATCCATAAGATATAATGAGATACGACCTACATTAACTTTCCATACATAACAATAAATATCTCTTCCAGGGTATGGCACAGCAAGAATCAGAGGAGCTCCTTTTGAATCTGTAACTTGCTCTACAGGTAAATGAGAAAAGTTCTGAGGTTCATAGTTAGCTATTTGCTGTCCTTCCATTGAAAGGCTTTGGTTGAAATAACCAAAACGATACATAAAACCAACAGCGACCATGTCGATAGCACAGTCACTTGCCTCTTTAAGATAATCCCCTGCTAATACACCAAGACCTCCTGAATAGATCTTCAGAATATTAACCAACCCATATTCCATACTAAAATAAGCAACAGATGGCTTAGTTATATCATAAGGAGTATCTTTGTATTTTTTGAATTTTGCATATACATCTTCCATTTGGGCAATGAACTCACTATCATTAGAAAGCTCTTCTAAGCGCTCATAGCTTAATAGTTCTAACATTAATACCGGATTATGGCTTGTTTTTTTCCATAATTCTTTATCAATAGATGCAAACAGTTCTTTCGCCTCATAATTCCATGCCCACCAAATATTTTTTGAAATCTCAGCTAGTTTTTCTAATTGAGCAGGCAAATTCGACTTAACAATAATGTCTCTCCAATAGGGAGAATTGGCATTACTAATTTGAATCTTCATAAATTTAATATGTTATTATTAAACATTCTGTCATTATTCTCATCTGCTATTACAACATAGAACGGTGTTGTAATAGCATTTCGTGATTACACAAATATAGATTTGTAATCTATTCTCATTCTATCAATTATGATGAATTATCGGATTTTAATTCTGAACTCTCAATTCAGCTTGCCTAAGTGCAGTATCATAAGCCTCAAGATAAGCTGAAATAAAATGCTGCCAATCGGCAAGTTTAGCATCCAGCATAGCTTGCGCTCTGATTTGCTGCTGCTCTTGCGCTGAAAGTTGCGAAAATCTGGCAAGCATTTCTGATATTGCTTCCGACACTTCGGTCTGATTTGTATCTGTTCGATGAATAACATTCACACCAGACTCAAGTGTATTAGTATACATCATATCAAGTGCCCATCTTCCGAAACCTGCCAAATCTGTTGTAATTGTCGGCACACCAAAAGCAATACTCTCAAGCGGAGTATATCCCCATGGTTCGTAATAAGACGGAAACACTGAGACATCAAGACCGATAAGCAAATCGTAATATTCTTTATTAAATACACCATCATTCCCGTCAAGATAGACCGGAACAAAAATCAGCGTTACCGAATCCTTATCAGAATTACTAAAATTTAGCCATTTCATTTGATTTAGAACAGAATCTGAATCGATATTGTTCACCTCGTGTGTAAGATATGGAAACTCAAGCGGACCATTAGCATTATTGCTATTTTTCAATCTATTTACCAGATCCTTACGAGGATATTTAACATCAGAAGGCACCATTATGAAGCCTAAAATATGCTTTCCTTTCATATCACTTCTTTTCGATAAGCGACTTAAGGCATCCACATATAAATCAATCCCTTTGTTTTTATATTCGTAGCGTCCCGAAGTACCAACTATTATAGTCTGATCATCAATATAGTTGATACCTGTCAAGGATTTTGCGACATTTAACAAAAGTGTTCTGCCGGCATCACGTACTTTATTATACTGAGCCGGTTTAGGAACAAAGGTTGGCTCAAATCCATTCGGGGTAACAACATCAGGCTCTTTATCAAGCAATTCCTTACATTCCAAAGCTGTTATTTTACTTACTGTGGTAAAACAATCTGCGGCATGAGCTGTAGCTTTTTCAAGTGAATGCTTTGAAAGCATATTAAGTTCCATTGCCATTTGATCGCCATTATACTGACGAATATAATCATAGAGTGGTTTATTATTTCCACAGATCGAGCGACCAATGGAGGTAGCATGAGTTGTAAATACAGTTGCCACCGAAGGTTGTTTTAGTTTAGTTAGCAAAAGTCCCATACCTGTCGTCCATTCATTAAAATGAGCAACTATATGCGAATCTTTTGGTTTAAGTGCTTCATTGCGAATCAGACTATCAATTACTAAAGCTGTTGCATAAGAAAAAATACAAGCATCATCATAATCGCCGTATGCAGCGTGCGATTGAACTTTATACTTTTCCCACATTAAAGCATAAAGCTGATTTTTCTCTGAAAAAAAACTCTCGAAATCCACGAGGATTGCAATAGGTCTTCCGGGCACATTCCATCTTCCAACCCGGACATCAAGTCCTTCTGCCAAAGCCTGAGTTTTCCATTTTTTCATAAGACTTTTCACCTC
Source organism: Bacteroidales bacterium (assembly GCA_051646645.1). Lineage (GTDB taxonomy): Bacteria > Bacteroidota > Bacteroidia > Bacteroidales > UBA7332 > UBA7332. The sequence continues at coordinate 2,823 of JBOFDD010000035.1, forward strand.
AGTGAAAAGTGGATTATTATGTCTGTCCTTAAAATCAGGACCAATAAATACAACTGAATCTCTGAACAACTCCTGCAACGTTTTAGCACGGGTTGAAAGAACGGTATAGATTCCTCCTATTTTATTGCAAACTTCCCAACTTACCTCAAAGATAAGATCGGGAGATTTTAATTCTAAGCTCATAGTATCCTCCGTTTAATTTGGTTTATCGTGTGCAAATATGCATAATTTATTAAAAACATTTGCAGTTTCACTTAACTCTTTAAACAATCAAGAGGATACAATGTTGTTATATTTAGAGGTTTTTACGATCACCTTGTCTTTTTTGAGACATGTTTTGAAGCAGATTTTCGGAACTCTTTAGATTTCTGATTGACTGGCTTTTGAGTTTTTTGCTTTCTTGCATTTTCAATCAGTTTTGGATCCTGTCTTGCTTCTTCGAAGGTAATTCCTTTTCGTTTTGCTTCACGTATTTCTAATTTTGTAGCCATATATTTTTTTCACAAAGATAGCAATCGAATTAATCTGCCATACAATGTTGTCTGTGATATTTTAAATTCAATTTAAAACAGCAATTTAAAGACATATTATTTAAATATGCGTTGTTAAAAATCTATCTTTGCAACATCTTTTAATAATACACTATACGCTCATGGAATATCCATAGCGTAAAAAACTATATAAGAACCTCTTATGGAAAACAAAAGGCAAACCATTATTCAAAGCTCATTTGGTTCTGTTTTTTCTACTTTCGGAGAAGCAGAAATCACTGAATTAATGAGTGACAATAAACGAAAGATCGCTATTTCCGGTAGAATAAACTCTCCGGGAATATATGAAATTCCCGAAGGTGCCACTTGCGCTGATATCATTGAACTTGCCGGAGGCATTACTAACAACAAACGTCTAAAAGCTGCACAATTTGGCATTCCTTTTGGTGGATTTGTTCTTCCTTCGGAGAAAAACAATCCGCTAAATCTAAATAAGTTCTTTCCAGATCAGGTTCGGAATCTGATCATACTGTCTGACGAGGACTGTATGGTTCAATTTTCAAAATTTTATATTGAATTCATTCTGGGTAAGTTACGCTCTGGTTCATTCTTCGGATTTGAGAATGCACAATACGAACTGGAGCGAATGTGGCGAATATTAGATCGCATAGCAAAAAAGAAAGCGACAAACAGGGATATTTATCTGCTAAGATACCTCGGAGAACAAGTAAAATCAAGATTAAATCAGGCTCATAACATGATTCTTGAAGTTATTGAGAATTTCTATGATGAACTTGAAGAGCATATTGAGGATCAGATATGTCATACTGGCCAATGTCCTCATCTGGTTAAACTTCGTGTCACAGAGGCTTGTATCGGTTGTGGTGCATGCAAAAGAGCCTGTCCGGTTGACTGTATTGATGGAGAGAGAAAACAGAGACACTATATCCACACAGACAGATGTACTCACTGCGGACAGTGCATCCAGGCTTGTCCGGTTAACGCAATCCATGCAGGAGATAATACTGTTAAGTTTCTTCGCGATCTTGCTACTCCAAATAAAACCACTATCGTGCAGATTGCTCCTGCAATTCGTGTAACTATTGGTGAAGCATTTGGTTTCGAACCAGGGACAAATGTTGAGAAGAAGCTTGCAGCAGCACTAAGAATGATTGGGGTTGATTATGTATTCGACACGTCATGGGCCGCGGATTTAACAATCATGGAAGAAGCTGCCGAGTTTAAAGAAAGGCTTGAAAAATATCTCAAAGGTGATGACGATGTCAAATTACCAATCCTTACATCATGTTGTCCGGCTTGGGTAAAATACATCGAACAAAACTTCCCGGAAATGCTACATGCACCTTCCTCTGTTAAATCACCGATGTCTATTTTTTCATCTATTGCCAAAGATATTTGGGCAAAAGAAAAAGGCATACGCAGAGAATTTATCACAAACATTGCAATCATGCCTTGTATTGCTAAGAAATATGAAGCATCGAGAGTTGAATTTTCGCGCGGTGACAATTTTGACACAGATTATGTGATTACAACACGCGAACTAATAAAGATATTAAAAGAATCAGGTATTGATCTTGCTAATATCAGCGATGAAGATTTCGATAATCCTTTTGGTGAATATTCAGGTGCCGGGGTTATCTTTGGTAGAACGGGTGGTGTCATTGAAGCAGCAATACGTACTACTGTAGAATGGATG
>JBOFDD010000036.1:0-12005 GCA_051646645.1 Bacteroidales bacterium
AACTCATCGATATTAATCAGCGCAAAACGGGTAAGCGAGAGAGCTGCATCTGTTTTTTTGGAAAAGTCAATCGAATCGGTATAGTATTCATTCAGTTCCGGAGGAAGAATGCGCTTGCACCAGGTGGATTTACCACAACCCTGACTACCGACCAGAAGCGGAAGTACGCTGTTGGCATATCGCTTTTCGTCTTTCTGCCAGGTGGCAACCATGCCCAGAAACCAGATATAAAACTGATTGCGCCACTCCGCACTGTTCTTACACGGAACGGTGTCTGCCAGCTGACGGATATAATCTTTTCCGTCCCAGACAGGAAGAGAATTCAGAAATTCATCTACGGGATAATAATCCGGAATGTGATTGGATTTCACATGACGTTTCACATCGCGGTCCCATACATCGAGTCCCTCCTTCTGCCCTTCGATACTGATGGAGTTCAGATCCTCCTCTGCGACAAACCGATAGGGCTCAATAGTCAGGCTGTTAATCTTAAATTCAACTCCTCCCTTCATGCGATTACGGCGGAAGCAAAAACGGCGTTCGAGGAATTCCATGGTATCAAGCACCCGCTTGTGATCTTTGGTGATTACAGGACGAGCACCAAACCGCTGCTCCGTTTTGTACGATGTTTTAAAAACCATACGCACCTCATCCTCGCAATTGCGGAAAGCCGTATGGTAGAGCGTCCACTGCACTGCGGTCTCCTCTCCGATTCCCGAATTAAAACAATTCTCAGCCAGTTTGACCAGATAAACACTACGGGCAGCAAAGAGATCGTCGCCCAGATCGTAAGAAAAAGCATTCTGCATAGCTACTGAGAAAAGATAAGACTCTGACTCAATCCGGGTTTTGCCTTTAAGCAACTGATCTTCTCCGGCTTTTACAGACAGAGCCGGCTGAGTAGCGGCAGAGTGAATAACAACAGGCGAAGCCTCTTCATTGTAAAAGCGGTCGGGATCAAAGGAAGCACGACAAAGCACACACAGATCGTTCGAACGAACCTCCGGGGTACGACTCAGTTGCATCAAAAAGAAGCGCAAAGCCTGATCGCAGGCAGAAGCATGAAAACGCTTCACCTCATCACGATCCACAGGAAACTCACCCTCTCCGGACACAAAGCGAACCAGAAACTTCACACTCGTACCGCTGCAACCGACAAAAGCCAGCACCACCTGCGGATAACCCGATAATTCATTTCTCAATGCCGCCGCCTCCTGAAAAGAAGAAAGGCGGTTCACTTCCAGGAGCACCACTCCCGTATATCCTTTAAAGTGTGATTCGCCACGCACTAATTTATGTTCACCCGTAAAATTCCACAAAGGGATCCTCGTTCGGTGTGGTTCGGACAAGCGTCCGTTCAAAAAAGGCTTTGATATACGTACAGGAGCAATCAGTTTCTCCATCTTCTCCGACCGTAGTTCCTCTGCTATTTTCCCCAAATCCATACTCCGGAACGCGGTTAGGCCCCCGTTACAAACAGTTATTCTCATGTTGATTTCAAGATTAAAATATTGCTGTAAGATAGGGATTTTAGGGGAGAAAAGCAAACTCAGGACTTCTCTTTTATCGAATGTATCAACAATTTATAGCATACAAAAAAGAGAATCTCATACCCCCTGAAACCAGGGATATGAGATTCTCCTCAAACTATTATTAATATTCTACTTTGTAGTCCTTTTTCACAGGATCACCTTTCCATGCCTTTTTCGTTGTCCAGTCCGCAGCAGGATCTGTCCAGAATTTATTATCGGCAGATAATCCTAACGGAAGAAAACTTAAAGAAGCCATATAAAGACTTCCTGTAGAAGTATAGCCATCTGCCATTCCAGGCTGACTACCGTTAAACCCTAGGACAAGCCAACCGTTTTCATCGAAGTTTTGATTTCCATCATACATATTCCGGTGAACGGCTGTAAGAGCACAACGTACCTGAGCGGGAGAGATATGCTCAGGTAATTTTTCGCGTAACACCACATCAGCAAGAGATTGAAAAGCAGCTGTTCTGTAGGTAACTGATCTGCCAAATGCCGGATAAGTTCCATCAGGACCTATTATTCTTTCCGAGAACTCAGAATGACGAACCATACGTTGCATGGCTTCGTTCAGTTCTTTTTCATTTGCTCTTTTCTTTGGCAGCAGCGTCTCAAGCATCTGAACCATCATCGAATGCAACACATATGCATTGTAATAATCCATGCTAAATTTGCTTCCGTCACTGTACCAGCCATCTCCGACATACCACTCTTTGATTTTATTTTTTGCCACATTCACCCGAAAAGGATCTGCCTGCTCATCTATCATCAAAAGAAAAGATTCTGTCAATCCTGTAAACAGCAACCAATTGTTATAGGCACCGGTACGATCGCGCAAAGATTTAAAAGAGTCGATATACCGTTGCTTAGTCACACTATCCAATGGCTCCCACAAAGCTTTGGGTGCACGCAAAAAAGCATGTGCCAGATAGGCTGCATCTACAATAGGCTGTGCGTGTTTCGTAAAGTTTATTTTATCCGGTGAATCAGGATCTACTGCATTCGTTAATCCTTTCAGTGCTTCTTCACGCATTTGCTTACGCAACTTCCCTTCATCGGTATCATCATCAGGCAAAGCCAGCCAGGGGGCAACGCCTGCCAGAGTACGACCTACAGCCTCCAGATATGTCATTTCATCGTATCCTTTCGGATTTCCGTTCGGAGTTTCTACCGGCATATTCTTACAGAGCGTATTCTCCGCCAGATTATGTATCACCGGATATGATATTTTCCAGAGATGCTTAACCCATATCGCTCTGTCCTGTGCACCTGTATTTTGAGTCTGAACCTTTTCAGCCTTACCTTTCCTGCTTTTACTCTTTGCCTGCAATGATGTTCCTGTCAATCCGGCAAACAGTAAAAGTAAAATCAGGACTTTAAGTTTTTTCATGTCTATATATCGTTTTAATGAAAATTTAATTGAAATACATTCTTAAAACAGAGGTTGATTATTCAATAATTTATTGTATCGGTGCAAAGCCTCTACAAAATAGTAATCAGCATAAACCAAAGGCACATCTATTTCACCATTTTGAGGTATAGCTCCTGTACTGTGCATCAATACATAGTTTGCATTCTCTCCCTCTTTGGCACGGTAGTTTGGTCCGCCTAACACATGAATAATTTGCTTAGCTGTCTCTAAATAAAGCTGCCCTTTCTTCCCTTTTGTATATCCGCTCAGTTCAAAAAGAGCTGATGCAACTAAAGCAGCTGCTGAAGCGTCACGGTAGTTAGTTGATATCTTTCCTGCATTGGAACGTGGTCCAGGTGTAAAACCATTCTGAAAAGCATTAAAATCCCACCATGCGATCTTGTCCGAAGGTAAATTAGGGTGATTAATATAGTAATCGGCTGCTTTCTGTGCTGTAGCAAGGAAACGGGAATCTTTGGTTTCGCGATAAGCTACGGTGAACCCGTATACCGCCCATCCCTGACCTCTGGACCATGCCGAGTTATCGGAATAACCTTGTGAGGTTTCACCTTTGATAAACTTGCCCGTCTCAGGATCATACATCGTGATGTGATAGAAACTGCCATCTTTACGCATCTGATTCTTCATCGTCTTTTCAGCATGAGAAACGGCTACCTTTCTGAACGAATCGTCTCCCGAAACACGAGAAGCGAAAAATAACAATTCCAGATTCATCATATTATCAATGATTACCGGATAATTAAATACGGTTCCATCATTCCATGAACGCCAGGAATTCCATGATTTGATAGTTCCGGTTACAGGACTATAACGAGAGCAAAGCGAATGTGCCGACTTGATCAGAATATCGTTGTAACCGGCTTTCGGTGAAAAGATATTCGCATTTCCATAACTGCAATACATCATAAATCCAATGTCGTGGTTATCGGTAAAAGTTTTTACCGGCTCCATTTTTTGAGTATAAGCAAGGGCTGAATCCTGCAAAGCTTTATCATTGGTATAATCGGATAAGTACCACAATGTACCCGGAAAGAATCCGGCTGTCCACAGGTAAACACTTCCTTTAGAAGGAGTTCCATCCTTTCTCATACTATGAGGCATTACAGCTTTACCATCTTTCCCCTGAGCCGGAGTTTTCATCATTAGCTTACATTGCTTAGCGGCAAACTCCATATTCTCTTTAATAAAGCTATGCTCATCATTTTGGGCCGTTACGTTACTCATGGCACTCATTAGCAGCATTGCCGTTATCAGTTTTCCTTTCATATTCTGTTCTTAATTAATTATTTCTTATTAAATATCATTTACCAGCCCGGATTGTTACTACCTAACTGAGGGTTACGTTCAAACTCAACTGCCGGGAGCGGCCATAAATAATCGCGTTCAACAAACACTCTTTTGTAACGATCATTCCCCAATAAATCATCATAGGTAAAGTTGAGTTTTCCCTCACAAATCCCCCAGCGCTTGAGATCTCCAAAACGATGCCCTTCGCAAGCCAGCTCTATTGCTCTTTCGTGTACTATCCGTTCAAAAACTTCCTCTTTATTATTTGCACTCAAATGTGATGGCCCGCTATTTATCGCAGGCATGTTTGTAGACGGGCGCTGTCTCACCTGATTAATAAGAGCGACAGCCTCGCTTTGTTTTCCTGACTCATTATAACATTCAGCAAGCATAAGCAATACATCAGCATAGCGGATCAGAGGAAAATTTACCGGTACATGAGATCGATCTGTAAGAAGACCATTCATATCACCTTCAGGTACAAATTTTCGCCATAAATAATCATAAGTACCATTATTATTACGGATATATCCATTTGCTTCATTCGTTCCCTTGGCAACTACAAACTCCATCATTTTAGGAATTGTACCCACACATCCGTAATACTGAGAATAGGGCGTTATTAAAGTCTGCTCCATCCGAGGGTCACGACCTTCATAAATACTTCTCAATAATTCTTTTCTCTTCGGATAGGAAGAAACTTTACCTCCTGTAAGTTCAGCTTTGAATGTTTCTTCCTGAACACTTTTACTCGTTGTGAATCCCGGAATATAATCGTCCCAGCTAAAAGAAGTACCATCAATATTTTCATACATATCTGCAAGAATATCTGTCGGAAGAGAATTATTCCAACAGCTTCCATAAGTAGAACGGCTACCAAGACGCAGTGCATAAGGCATTCCGTATTCAGTTCCTGTCCCGGAAACATTCTGAATGCTAAATATCATCTCATTACTCTTATGTCCATCTAAAGTAAACAGATCAGCATAATCGGGATATATGCTATAACTATAGCCACGTCCCTGCGGATCATTAACTATTTCCTCAAAATCAATCGCAGCTCCTGAATAGTCTTTCGCATAAAGCTTAACTTTTCCTCTCAAAGCAACTGCTGCACCACGGGTAGCACGACCATATTCTGACTGCTCCCATTTTACAGGCAGAACGCTGATCGCTTCATTTAAGTCAGAAAGAATAAACGCACGGGTTTCTTCTGCAGAAGATCGAGGTTTTTTCATATTCATAAAATCATTGCTCACAACTGTCGATTCATCATACAAAGGCACTCCTCCAAAGAAGTCCAGTAAATGAAAATAATAAAGCGCACGCATAAATTTAGCTTCTCCCCTATAGCGCATTTTTAGCTCTTCTGACATATCCACTGTTTCGAGGTTTTGCAAAACGGTATTTGTCCGTGCTATTCCTTCATAGGTATATTGCCATTTATTCTGAACTACTCCTGAGCGGTCGGTATACGTACCTTTGATAATAGATGTCGCATTCCAGTTAGCATCGTAAGCAATTTCACCTAACTCGTCAAACCAAAAATATGCTCCAAATACATTTTCGCTTTTCATTTGATTATATGCGCCCATCATACCCTGCCGTGCATGTGTTTCTGTTTTCCAGAAAGTGCCGGAACTAACCACATCGTGCGGGTATTGATCGAGTTCAAAACAACTACTCATTAATCCTAATGAGGCTATTAGTAATATATATTTTTTCATGTGTCTGATTTATTTAAAGTGTTATATTTAGACCTACTGATGCCTGACGCATTGAAGGATATGTCAATTTTGACGTTTCGGGGTCCATTCCTGCAAAATTTGTAAACGTGAAGAAATTTTCCAAACTACAGAATACTCTTACACGATTTAGAGAAACTGTCTTAGTCCATTTCTGCGGCAATGAATACCCCAATTGAATATTTCTGATTTTGAAATAGGATTTATTTGTTTCCCAAAGAGTACTACTGCGTGTATTTCGACCGTCACCAGTAAGAAGTCTCGGATATATCGCATCTGTTCTGCCTTCATACCAGCGTCCATCTGCAATTTTCTGTCCTATCTGATTCCCGTAAGCTAAAGATGATGAATGCATCGTCTGATACTGTACTTTATAACTTCCTGTGCCTGACATAACTGTTGAAAAGTCAAACCCCTTGTATTCAAGTCCTAATGTTATATTGAAAAGAAAACGTGGAGTATTGCCATGACCAAGTGGCACGCGGTCATTATCATTAAATATGCCATTACCATCCATATCTTTATACAATACATCTCCCAACTCCGGTCTTTTGTATGTTTGAAAAGGATTTAGCGGTTTCCCGTCAACCAGTGGAGCATTATCAATTAATGCCTGAACATAATCCAGGTCTCCCTGCGTTTGAATGATCCGGTCAGCAATAAGTACATATTGAGTATTAATCGCGTACCCTTCTTTGATCATTGTGCTTCCGTTAATACTCATCTCATCTCCCTTGAACTTTGTGACCTTGTTATCCACAAATGTCATATTCATTCCTACATTATAATGCACATTCTTAATCTTATCAGCCCAGTTTAATGATAATTCTATCCCTTTATTTACAACTTCTGCGCTATTCAGTGTTGGCACTTTTGATGTTCCGTGTACTAACGGAGCCGGCAGGTCAATCAAAATATCAGAAGTCTTTTTATAGAAATAATCAGCTGTACCAGACAAACGATTATTCAGTAAATTAAAATCAACAGCAACGTTAGTTACTGCTGTACTTTCCCATGTCAGATTACCATTTGCCAAAGCTGTCTGGGCCATACCAATAACCATTCCTCCGTTCAGTGCATAATTTGCCTGATTATAAGTAGGTATTGCCATATAATCGCTGCTAAGATAGTTGTTACCAAGCTCTCCCCATGAAGCACGAAATTTCAGTCCATCTAACCATTTACGTGTATTTTTCATAAAACTCTCCTGATCAATTCGCCATGCTCCGGAGAATGAAGGAAAATATCCCCAACGTTTATTTTCCAGAAAGCGGGAAGAAGCATCAGCACGCAGGTTCATTTCTAATAAATATTTATTAGCCCATCCCAGATTAATACGTCCAAAATAGGAGTGCATAGCCCATTCGGCATGAGAACCACTTGTTGTTGATTCGCCTGTTGCACCATTGATTACATCAACTGAAGGATCTATCCAGTCATATCTTCTTGCATCGAAAGATCTGTCTCTGCGCATTTCCTGACTGGCACCCAACATCGCGTTTAAATCAAGTTTATTTTTGAAGAACCTATTCTCGTAACGAATAAGCCCATCCATAAATATTCTTTCTATCTTGCGATTATAGTTATAGATATTATTGCGTCTGGAGTCCTTCATCACAATTGATTCGGTATTAAAATTCCAGGTATCAATCAAGTTCGTTTTCTTCCAGTTATCTTTATCTGTAAATTCATAAGAATAAGAACCATAGACACTCAATCCTTTATAGAGATTTAATGTACCGTTGAACTGAGCTCTGATATTCCGTTCTTTTTTTCCACCAACTTCACGATTCAGATATAACAATGGATTATTCGCCTGCATATCATCCTCCGGGTTCTGTTGTCCCCCATAACGGCCATCGGGATGACGAAGAAAAATACCCGGTGTACTTGCAACACCATATGTAAAGACATCATCTATCCGGTCCTGTCCGAGATCAATATTCGCCAGATAGCCATTTACTTTAGCGCCTAATGTTATCCATGAAGCAACTTTAGCTTCTACATTTGAACGAAAGCTATAACGCTCATAACCGGAATCATCAATAACTCCCGGGTTATTATTATACCCAAAAGATGTATAGAAGGATATTTTATCGTTTCCTCCGCTCAGCGATATATTGTGATTTGTGGCAACTGCTGTTTTAAAGACTTCGTCCACCCAGTTTGTATTCGGGTATAGTAACGGATTTTTTCCTGCGTCATTACGCCATAACGCGATAGTTTCATCTGAAAAGCGTCCGGGCTGCCCACTGTTACGATATGCTTCATTCATTAACTCCATATAAGTCGCATAGTCCGAAACGGCATCAAGTGTTTTACCAATAGATTCCATGGAAACGTATCCGGTATAATCAATATTGATTTTGCCACTTTTCCCTTTCTTAGTGGTTATAAGAATTACACCGTTTGCTGCGCGGGATCCATAAATTGAAGCTGAAGCTGCATCTTTTAGCACAGTCATGCTTTCTACATCCTGAGGAGAAACACTATTTATATTACTTTCTACGCCATCAATGATAATAAGCGGAGCTGAATTATTAAGCGTTCCCTGTCCGCGTACAAGGATAGATGCGTTGTCATCTCCCGGTTTATTAGCAGAAGATGTTACAGAAACCCCTGCTGCCATTCCGGCTAAACCGGATGAGAGGTTTGTTATCGGCCGCTTTTCTGATATACCGGACATATCAACTGATGAAACTGATCCGGATAAATTTACTTTCTTTTGAGATGCATAGCCTACAACTACAACCTCATCTATTAATTTTGTATCCTCCTTCAACTTTATAGTTAAATGGTTCTGATCACCAACTTGCAACTCCTGATCTTTATAACCGATATAGCTAACCTGAAGTATTGCATTCTGAGGTACACTACTTAATGTAAATTTCCCATCGATATCGGTAATAATTCCAAGACTTGCATTTTTTATCCGGATATTCGCACCGATAATTGCTTCTCCACTATCATCTGTTACAATACCGGTAATTGTTCTTCCGACTGATGAAACAGTTAAAGTATTTGCTGTGTGACTCACACCATCAGCATAGGCCGGGCTCATACTCAAGAAAAGTGTTACTCCTAACAAGTAGCTTGAACACTTGACTTGCGACATAAATTTCCTTTTTTGTTGATACATAGTTTTACTATATTTTAAGGTTTACTGCAAAGCAACAACATATGACTCTAGCCAGGGGAACAGATTTGTTTCTTTTATGGGAGAAGGAATGTAAACTTTACGTTTTAACACTTATAACCCGTGATACATTTACGTCTAATACAGTACATTTTGATCCATTCTACAAATGCTAAATAATTAAATACAACAACTTACACTCCGGCACCTATTCCATAATACCAGATAGTTCACGCACATAATTCCATATTCATTAACAGATCCCCATCTCACTGCAATATATTCAAAAAATAATATGTAAACTCACAAGTCCTCTCATATATACAATATTTCCCTCATGTATATTTTAATATATCTATTTTTGTCATAATATTTTCTTAATAACTATATCGTAAAACTATGAGAACCTTACACATTTGTATTTTTATGTTGATATCATTACTTGGCATAAACATAACATCTCAAAATCTATCGCCTCATCCCCGGCTATTATTTACAAAATCGGAGGAACCACGAGTGAAGAAACTTATCCGTACAGATTCACTTGCAGGTGAATTATCCATCTTTTTAAAAGCCAAAGCAGACTCGCTGGTCAATACTCCTCAAGAAGAGTATAAAAACGATAAATATGGAAACATTCTGTTTATAGCACGCAGCTATGCTTTCAGACTAACAACTTTGTCTACAGCTTACCGTATTTTTGGAGAACAAAAGTACGCAGATGCAGTTAATCAGAGTCTTTTATGGGTCTGCAAATATCCAGACTGGAGTTCAAAACATTATCTTGACACATCTGAATTAAGTACAGGAGTTGCTATTGCCTACGACTGGTTATTCGATGTATTGCCAACTTCAACAAAAGAAATCGTTCGCAAATCTCTTTATGAGCGTGCTATTTCAATTGTATTAAATGAATATAAGACAGGAAAACCCGGTAGTTGGGCTAAGAGAGAAACCAACTGGAATGTGGTTTGTAATGCAGGAATGACAATGGCAGCTCTGGCTGTTGCTGAAGATTATCCGGAGGAAGCAAAGACGATTCTAACAAATGCAGCTAAATATATACCTAACTGCATGAAGCATTTTGCTCCTGACGGAGTTTGCTATGAAGGACCTGCATACTGGGGATATACGACCTCGTACTTGTCGGTATATCTAAAAGCAGTTATGGATAACGGAGGAGATAAAGGGGGTATTTCAATGCTTGAAGGAATACCGAATACGGCGCTGTTTTATAAACGGACACTTACTCCCGGAGGGCAACGTTTTAATTTCGGTAATGCAAGCAATGAAAGCATTAATAGTCCGGCATTCTTCCTGTTTGGAAAATTATATAATCAGCCGGAAGTAAGCACATGGTATCGCAACGAAATTTCAAAAACAATTAGAAATAACGCTCCTCTGCATCAGCTATTCTTTCTTGCTTTACCCTGGTATGATTCTTCTGTTTCTTTTAAAGACCAGGATATTCCGCCGATGGAGATTTACCATAATTCTATTAACGATTTAATCGTAATCAACGGTGACCGTAAAAAGGAAGGCTCTATTTTTCTTATTGCAAAAGGAGGTGAACCCAAACAGGCTCATCAACAAATGGACTGCGGAACATTTATTATTGAAAGTGACAGTGTTTGCTGGAGTGAAGATCTGGGGGCTGATGATTACTCACTCCCGGGATTCTGGGATTACAAGCAAGGAGGCAAACGCTGGACCTATTTCCGCAATAATAATCTTTCGCATAATACGATAAGTATTAATAAACAGTATCAAAATGCAAATGGAAAAGCTTTTGTGTGTGAAGAAAAACTAACTGCCAAGAGTCCTTCTGCCAAATTGGATATGTCTTCGCTATATCCGGATCAGGCAACATCTGTTTTTCGTAAATTCTCTTTAAAAAATGACCATTGTATTGAAATTGAAGATGAAATAAATCTGACTAATCCTCAATCTGAAATATCATGGATTATGGCAAGTAAAGCAGATATTCATATCATCGGAAAAAAGGCACATTTAAAACGAGAGGGTAAGGAATTCTATATTGAAATCATTACACCAAAAAATGCATCATTTATAACCTATCCAGCAAAGAACAACTTTGATGCTGAATATCCAATTACCGGTATCAATATGCTGGAAGCAGCTTGCAAACCTGGACGCGGTGAGAATAAAATAATTATACAACTCAGAAGCAGATAAGAAAACTCACTAATTAAATCAGAATAAGATGACGATATTGAAAAATTTATTAACGTATGCAGTGGTCGCTGCATTATTTTGTTCTTGTGCAACTAGGTCTGCCGGATCAGAGGAATCTGACAACAGTAAAAACTGGCATTGGAATGAAGGTACAATCGTGGTGAATGAGCCATCCCGTCAAGCAGGGCAAGAAAGTGTTATCGGATTGACAAGCCCTAAATTAGAAGTTGTACGAGTGGCGTTTGTCGGACTCGGAATGCGCGGACCGGGTGCTGTTAAACGATTCACCTATATTCCGGGTGTTCAGATTGTAGCTCTTTGTGACTACAAACAAGAGAATGCAGAGAGATGTCAGAAATACCTGAAAGAAGCATCTATGCCGAAAGCTGCGATCTACTCGGGTGAAAAAGGCTATGAAAAATTGTGCAAAAGAGATGATATTGACTTAGTATACATTGCTACTGACTGGTTGCACCACTTCCCGGTGGCAGAAGCAGCTATGAAGAATGGAAAACACGTAGCAATTGAAGTCCCTTCAGCAATGAATCTGGATGAGTGCTGGGCATTGGTTGATATGAGTGAGAAAACACGTAAACACTGTTTTATCCTTGAAAACTGTTGCTACGACTGGTATGAAATGAATACCCTTAACATGGCTCAGCAAGGCGTGTTCGGAG
>JBOFDD010000037.1:0-2042 GCA_051646645.1 Bacteroidales bacterium
TTATTTGCCTGATAATCAAACTTACTAGCTCAAGTGAGAAACTTTAGTTATTTTACTAAAGCTTATATTGTGCTTATATTACAATAATTTGTGATTAATATATCACAGATAAAATTCAAATTACCTAAACCAATTAAACAAAAATGAAAAAGATCTACGTTATGCTTCTGGGAGCCCTTATGGCTGCTCCTGCGTTTGCACAGCAAGAGACAACAAACTACGACGAAAAGTCTTTGTTTGAGACAGTTTCTAAAATTGAAAAGAAAACGGACAAATTCAATCTTTACCTTAACATGCATGCCGGTTTCAATGCAAACTGGAAAGATGCAGACTTTCAGCAGGGAGCTTTCAATATCAAACAACTTCGTATTGAAGCAAAAGGGAATATCAACAACTGGCTTTCATACCGTTATCGTCAGAGACTAAACCGTGATAATAACGGTTCGGGATTCCTTGACAACATGCCAAAATCTATCGACATTGCTTCTGTAAGCTTTAAGGTAGCTCCGAAATTTACGATCACAGGAGGTAAAATGTGTACTATGTATGGTGGTTTCGAATTTGACCTTAACCCAATCGAAGTATACGAGTACAGTGACCAGATTGAGTATATGGACAACTTCCTTACCGGTGTGAACTTTGTTTATGACTTCACTCCTGCTCAGCAATTAGCTTTCCAGGTTGTGAATGGTCGCAACAATAGCTTTGCAAACACTTACGGAAACGTTGCTCCGGGTATTGAAGACACAAAACTTCCTCTTCTTTACACTGTAAACTGGAATGGTGCTTTCGCTGATGGATTATTCAAAACACGCTGGTCTGCATCTATCATGGAGCAGGCAAAGAAAAAACAAATGTACTATTTTGCATTTGGTCAGGAATTGAACCTTAATCCTGTAAACACATTCTTTGATGTAATGTATTCCCGTCAGGGACTTGACCGTAAAGGTATCATGACTGAAATCATCAACGAAGCTTCTGCTCGTGACGATAAAGATTATACTGCTATGGGAGCTGAATACCTTTCATTGGTTTGGAAAATGAACGTACGCGTTGCTCCGAAATGGAATCTTTTCGTTAAAGGTATGTACGAAACACAAGGTCTTTACGGATCAAACGCAGAGGTTGAAAAAGGGAAATACCGTACTTCATGGGGTTACCAGGGAGGTGTCGAGTTCTACCCGATGAAGCAAAACCTTCATTTCTTCCTTGCTTTCTTAGGCAGATCATATGATTATACTGAAAAAGCAAAAGAGTTTGGCTGGAAAAACTACAACACAGCACAACTTACTACAGGATTCATTTATCAGCTTCCTGTATTCTAAGTAATATCAAAAGAGGTTATCAGGAACTCATTCCCGATAACCTCTTTTTCTGTTTTTAACACCCCTCCTATCTATTAACAGACTGATTCTGCTTACCTTTGTTTATAAAATACAGAGGACAAGCTTTGAACAAGAGAAAGATCATACACATCGATATGGATGCTTTTTACGCATCTGTTGAACAAAGGGATTTTCCGGAACTAAAAGGAAAACCCATTGTTGTAGGATCGCCCGATTCACGGGGAGTAGTTGCAGCTGCAAGCTACGAAGCCCGTAAATTTGGTGTTCGATCTGCCATGTCGTCCGTAAAAGCACGGCTTCTTTGCCCTCAGGCTATTTTTGTGCGTCCCCGAATGGAGGTTTACCGCCTGGTATCTCATCAGATCCATGAAATATTCAACGATTACACCGATCTTATCGAACCTCTTTCCTATGATGAAGCCTTTCTGGATGTTACAACCAACAAAAAGGGAATGCTTTATGCCAAAGACATCGCCACAGAGATCAAACAGCGAATCAGATCCGATCTTAATCTTGTTGCCTCCGCCGGTGTATCATACAATAAGTTTCTCGCTAAAATCGCTTCGGATTACAATAAGCCCGACGGGCTTTATGTTATTCATCCTTCCAGAGCGGAGAAGTTTATCCACACACTTCCCATCGAGACATTCTGGGGTGTTGGAAAAGTAACAGCAAAGAGAATGACTCAGCTGGGTA
>JBOFDD010000038.1:0-7643 GCA_051646645.1 Bacteroidales bacterium
AATACACGAATTACATTTGAAAATACAGCAGCTGATATTTCTTTGGCATACTATCAACTGATCCGTCAGAAAATAAGACTTAAAAACTTGAATGCAGCACTTTTGTTATCCAAAGAGCGCTTGCGGATAGTCGAAGAGCGTTATCATCTGGGTTCAGCTTCGCGTCTTGAGTTGCAGCAGGCAAGAGTTGACTATAATGCAGATAATACGCTTTACCTTAAGCAGACCGAATCGGTTTATAAGTATGAGGTCCTGTTAAATGAGCTGATGGCAAGAGAAGATATGCAGACTCCGCTTCGCATTGCCGATGAGTCTATCCTGCTAATTCCACTTGCAGATAAGGAAACATTGTGGGAAAGAACGCTTCAGTCCAATCTAACGCTTCTGGCAGCAGATAAAGAGCAAAAACTCAGCGAGCAGGATTTGCGTATAGCTCAATCACGTAACTATCCCTATCTGAAATTAAATGCAGGTTATGGATATAGTTCTAACTGGAATAACTCGAATGAGATAAACCAGCGCGAACAGCTTTCATTTAATTATGGAGCGACAGTCGGAATAAATCTTTTTGACGGTTTAAACCGTCGGCGCGAACAGCGAAATGCAAAAGCACAGATTCGTATATCTGAGCTACAGAAGCAGTCTGTGGAACTTGCACTGAAAGCTGATATGTCTAATCTTTGGGTTGCATATAACAATAATCTTGAGTTATTGAAGCTTGAAGCACAGAATGTGGAAACCGCAAAAGAATATCTTGAAATTGCTATGGATCGATATAAATTAGGTGATCTTTCAGGGATCGAATTGCGTGAAGCGCAAAATAGTTTGCTGGCATCGGAAGAACGTTTTTCTACCGCTGAATTTGAAACGAAGCTTTGCGAAATATCTTTGATGCAACTTAGTGGTGATTTGATCGGATTTTTAATGAAATAACAGATCTGATTATCAGGTTAAAACAGGCGGCTGACCCAATACCCGGGTCAGCCGCCTTTGTGTTTTAAAATATGATCCGCTTTATTCTATCAGATTCAAATATCCGAACGAATAGAAATTTTTAGATAATAAATTGCGAAAAATTAATTCATGAACTTTCATTCATTTATTTTGGAACTTTGAATTTTAATATTCATATTTGCATCCGAATTAAATAATGAACGCTCATTCAATAAATATAAATATTATGTTGTATACAATAATTCACGTTATTGAGGCAGCATGGATTAAAGAATAAAGAAAATGGCACGTAGAATAGACGAAACTAAAATTGAGAGAATCCGCGAAGCAGCATTAGAAATTATAAGTGAATCCGGTATTCTTAACTGCTCTGTAGCAATGATTGCGCAGCAGGCAAATGTATCTGTTGGTTATTTGTACAGACACTATCCAAGTAAAGATGAACTTATCGCATTTCTTTTGAAAAACTCATTAGAAATTATCAATGAGAAGATTGCATCGTTGCTTGACGACAAAGTAAGTCTTGATGATCTGGTGCGTGGAGTTATTACCCTTGTGGGAACAACAGCTAAGGTACATCCGGCAAAGATCAAGTTCTTTATTATTGTTTTTAATGACTTCTCGTATGAAGTGAATCCGGACTTGGCCGAACAAGTCAGAACACTCTCGCAAAAGGTAATTGATATTTACGGAGCAAGCGGAGATATCAAAGAAAACCTTACAGCAGCAGATATTTTTACAGCTTTAATAGGTGTACCTTTTCAATATTTCTCAATTTATTTCAAAGGATTGTTTTCTCAGAATCAATCGGATGAAGAAATTATTGATCATATAAGCAATTTAGTTTTAGGAATGATTCGTAAATAAAAACGGGTGATCAACAAAAAAGGTTAGAGATGAAAAAAAAGAATTTGATTTTTGCAGCAACACTTTTGTCTGCATTTGCTTCTCATGCTCAGGTTGATTCAACGGCTCATATGCTTTCAATAGATGAAGCCATGCAGATAACGCTGAGTTCAAATCCGGTTATGAATGCGATAAAGTACGAAGAAGAAGCAGCTGACAAAGAACGAAAAGCTGCTTTAGGGCTTTATTTTCCACAGATTGGAGTAACCGGAGCCTATGCGTTTATGTCTGATGATATTGCTATTGACCTTAACCCGGTAAAAAATCAGTTGGGAGAGGTTGCGGGAGCTTTACTTCCGGTTTTACCTCCTAATTTGCAACAACCGGTAGCCGGAATTCTTACCGGACTCCAGGGTAAAGATATGCGTATGGTTCTTCAGGATGATAATTTTGGTGTGGTTGGAGCAAATCTTAAAATGCCAATATTTACAGGAGGAAAGATAACGGCAGCTAATAATGCTTCCCGTATTAAACAAAAAGAAGCTATAGCCAAAGGTGATCAGAATAAGTATGCGCTTGTTTCAGAGTTAGTAGAGCGTTATTATGGCTTATCTCTTTCCAAGCAGGTCGTATTACTTCGCGGACAAGTACTTGAAGGAATGAAAAAGCACCTTGCAGATGCAATCGCTTTGGAAGAAAACGGTATGATTGCCCGTGGGGAAAGATTGCATGCACAATCTTATGAGGCTGATGCAGTAAAGGAGTATACCAATGCGAAACTTTTTGAACGCACACTCAATACGGCACTTGCCACAACGCTTAATCAGGATGGTGAATCCTATCTGCCTGTTTCGAGTCTGTTTATGGTCACAGACCTTGAAGATATCAATTACTTCAAACAGCTTGCCGTAGCAAACAACCCTTTGGTCAGACAAGTGCAATTAAAACAGGATCTGGCAAAAGAAGGGGTACGCTTACAGCGCTCAGAATTTATGCCGCAGGTTGCAGTAATGGGTGTCGTTGACTTGTATAACCACCAGCTTACACATTATGCTCCGAAATGGGCTATTGGCGCAGGCGTGAAATTAAATATATTTGATGGATTACATCGGGAACACAAATACAGCGCAGCTAAAAGCACAGTAAAGCAGGCTAAGGCTTATGGTGAAAAAGCGGAGAATGATATTCAGGCTTTAGTTGAAAAGCTTTATAATTCATTGCAAAGTTCAGCACAGCAAATTCCTGCATTGAATACATCTCTTGAATTTGCAAAAGAATATCTGAGAATCAAAGAAGAAGCCTTCCGCGAAGGATCGGCAACTTCATCCGATGTGGTTGATGCTCGTTTGCATCTTGCTAAGATACAGACAGAACGTCTTCAGGCTGCGTATAATTACGATGCCATGCTGGCCAAACTGCTTGAAGCATGCGGACAAAGCGAACGCTTTATTGAGTATAGCCAGCGTGCGAACAACCAGACTATAAGTTTTAATTAATTGTGATCATTAATAGAGATGTCTTACCAACAATGAATTCATTGTTGTCATAAAAATATATATCAATGAAAAAGGGAAATTTTGCAGGTATTGCAGCAGGTGTAGCTATTATTTTGGCTATTATTTCTTTAATCGCATGGTTTGTAATCAAACCGGCACCTCAGTTAATCCAGGGAGAAGTAGTTGCTACTACAGTGAAGATCGCTTCTAAAATTCCGGGCCGTATTGATTCTATCTATGTGGAAGAGGGACAAAGCGTAAAAGCAGGCGATCCGTTATTCTCATTACGTACACCCGAAGTTGATGCTAAACTCCGTCAGGCCGAAGCTGTACGAAATGCAGCAGGAGCTCAGGATTCAAAAGCGAAAAAAGGAGCAAGAAAAGAAGAAATTCAGGCTCTGTACAGTATCTGGCAAAAAGCTGAAGCGGGTTATGAGCTTGCCTTGAAAACGTACCAGAGAGCTGATAAACTTTATAAAAGCGGAGTTATTCCTTCTCAGAAATTTGATGAGGCTTCGGCTAATCTGAAGGCAATGGATGCTACCCGCACTGCTGCTAAATCTCAGTACGAAATGGCTAAAGAGGGTGCCCGCAATGAAGATAAAAGAGCGGCTGCTGCTTTGTATGATCAGGCTGACGCTGTCGTTTCAGAAGTAACATCGCTAATTTCTGATGCTCGCCAGAGTGCTCCGATTAATGCAGAAGTGGCTACAATTATTGCAGAGCCTAATGAATTGGTTGGTACCGGATTCCCTATCATTACACTGGTTAATCTGAATGATACCTGGGTTACATTTAATGTGAAAGAAACACTGCTTCCAAAACTACAAAAAGGAACTGTGGTGAAAGGATATATTCCGGGGATTGATGAAAAAGTGGATCTGACCGTAGAACGTATCGCAGCACAGGCAGATTATGCTACCTGGTCGGCTACCCGTACAAAAGGCGAATTTGATATCCGTACATTTGAAGTAAAAATGCGTCCTTCTAAAACAAACGCTCAGCTACGTCCCGGCATGTCGGTGATTGTTAACTGGGATGAAATTAAGTAAGTATGCCTATGAGCTTCTTTGAATCATTCAATAAGGTATTAAAGCGGGAGTGGAAACGATTCTCCGAATTTCCCGTTTTAATTACTCTTTCACTTATTCTTCCGCTCATTTCGTTTCTGTTATTTGTGCTGATTTTTCAAACCGGAGTACCGCGCGATATGCCCGTTGCGGTCATGAATGAAGATGCGTCAGACCTCTCGCGTAAGCTGGTAAGGATGATTGATGCCACTCCTTCAGTGAAAATCATGCAGGATATATCAGATCCGTTAGAGGGTGAACGATTAATGAAAGAAGGAAAAATAGATGCGTTTATTATTGTGCCAAAAGGCTTTGAACGCGCTATACTGAGAAATGAACAAGCTACAGTAAACGCATTTATTAGTGGTACGAATCTGACAAAAAACGGATTGCTGGATAAAGATATTCGTACAACCGTAATGACTTTTTCTTCCGGTATTCAGATTCAGTTACTCATGAAAGCCGGGCTTTCCGAAAAAGAAGCTTACGTGCAGATGATGCCTGTAACATTTGAAAAGCATGTGCTTTTCAATCCGTTTACTAACTATTCATTCTATCTCTTGCCGGCATTTTTGCCTATGATGATGATTGTTTTTATACTCATAACAACCATCTTCGCCATAGGTGCAGAGCTTAAAAACGGGACAGCAGGTGAATGGATGGAAACAGCAGGAGGAAATGTGTTGGCGGCACTCTGGGGGAAACTCTCTCCTTATATGGGGCTACACATTATTTTGTGGTGTTTTATGAATGTAATCATCTATAAATACGAACAGGTACCTCTGAACGGAAGCTCATTATTTCTGTTCTTTGCCGGATTATTGTTCTTATTTGCTTATCAGTCAGTAGGGATTCTTATCATCACCTTGTTAAGCAATATGCGTTTGGCTCTTTCACTGGGAGGTGGATATTCTGTGCTCGCCTTTACTTTTTCAGGGCTTACATTTCCGTTTATGGCAATGGATCCGTTGGTTAGAATGTTCGGAAAGATTTTTCCGTTTACCTATTATATGGAAGTATTTCTGGATCAGGCTATCCGTGGAGCGGATATTCGCTATTCATGGCAATATCTCATCGGATTGGCTGTGTTTATCATCCTTCCGTACTTGTTTTTGCCAAGATTGAAGCGGATTACTACTGATCCGGCTTGCTGGAATAAACTATAGAAACCTGGTGACAGATAAAAAACAGACTTCATGGGAAGATTAAAAATACAATTTCAGGAATTCAAATCCGTTATTAAAAATGAGCTGACTTTCATATTGAAAGATCCGGGAGTTCTGCTTGTTTTGGTAGGTGCGATTTTTATCTATTCGATTCTCTATTCGCTGGCTTATAAAAACGAAGTGTTGCGCGATGTGCCTGTTGCTATCGTTGACCATAGCAATACACCATCGAGTCAGACTCTGATCCGTGCCATTGATGCTTCTTCGAATATGAAAATAGTGTATAAACCGACAAGCCTCGAAGAGGCAAAGGATTTGTTTATGTCGCGTGAAGTTAACGGAGTTATCGTTATCCCGCGCGACTACGAGAAGAAAATCATGCGGATGGAAAAAGCAGCCGTGTCGGTTTATGCCGATGCAAGTTACTTTCTGATGTATCGTCAGGTCTTTTCCGACGCAATCAGTGCTATAGATAAAGTAAGTACGGAGATTGAGTGGAATCGTTTTGTTTCGAGCGGGAAATCTTCCGAATCGGCAAAAGTGATTAGCAATCCGGTACAGATAAAATCAACGAACCTGTTTAATCCGTATGGAGGATATGGGTCCTTTGTAATGCCGGCAGTTCTGATTCTGATTCTTCAGCAAACTCTGCTGATAGGTATTGGTATGATCGGAGGAACGTGGCGCGAACAGAATTTATATAAGCAACTCATACCTCATGGAGAGTCCCGTTTGTCCATCCTTCCGGTGGTCTTCGGAAAAGCAGTAACTTATTTAATGATCTGTGTCATTACAGTATCCTATATTTTAGGAGTGCATTACAAAATATTCGGATTTCCGGCAAACGGATCCATCGGAGATATTCTGCAATTATTATTGCCCTATCTCTTATCGGTGATTTTCTTAGGCATCATGCTTTCGACACTGTTCCGTTACCGCGAGAACTCCATCCTGTTTTTGCTCTTTACCTCCATTCCTTTTTTGCTTCTTACCGGTATTTCGTTACCTCAGGAAGCAATGCCGCAATGGTTGTATTGGGGTGCAAAGGTTATACCGAGCAGCAATGGCGTAGATGCGTTTATTCGTGTACAATCGATGGGCGCAACATTGGTTGAGGTGATAACCCCGTATCGTGTTTTATGGGTACTTACGATCATTTATTTTATCGGGGCTTATATCGGAATCCGCTATCGGATTCGTAAAGCATAACAATCTGTAACAATCGGGAAAAGCCGCTTCGGACTCAGGTTCGGGCGGCTTTTTTATTAGATTACTGCACAAAAAAACCGGCTGACGGAGAATAGCTCTCCGTCAGCCGGTTTTTTTTGTGCAGTATGTTATTACTGTATCAATTGTCTCACACTTCCGGTCTGAGGATCAAGAAGCACTTTTGTTGTTACTTTCTTATTTTCGAACAAAGAAGCAGGCAAGGCATTTTTGATACCGAACTGAGTAAACGAAAACTCTTCGGAGATCAGGTTCTTTTTGCCCATGCGAAGCGTAACGATCGCTTTCCCCGGATTGTTGTACATAACTCCCGGATCTTCCGCTTTCTTTTTATCTTTCGGATTAACCGGCTCATGCTCTTTTTTATCCGTTACTTTCAGGTCGATATAGACCGGCTCACCGCTCAGGTCGTTTTTATCAACCACTCCGAAGAAGTTTGAGAAGCGGAACAAAATCTGTGATTCTGCCAGATCAGCCGCATCTACTTTAAAACGGTAATAAACCTTTTCTTTTTGTTCGTTACCTGTAAACATAGAAGTCAGTGCACGCTCTTTTTCATCCAGCTGATTGATCATGAACTTAAGCGCTTCTCCATCTTTCGGCATATTTTCGGCATCACCCATCAGGATATCCTGGCGGCTTTCGCGAATTCTGTAAATCTGTTTTGCCGCAACTTCAGCCATTTTCAGTGACGACCCCGACATCAGATACTCTTCTGAAAGTAAAGCATCATTGTCTGTTGCAAATTTTTGCATGATTTTGTTCTGCGGCATTGCCGGAGCGCAAGCATCTTTATACGACTCATCCGGTTCCATATTTACCGAACAGATGATACCCTCCTGAGTCAGATACATATAAGGGATGTTTGCCGATTTGTACTGAAG
>JBOFDD010000039.1:0-2966 GCA_051646645.1 Bacteroidales bacterium
CATAAACGTACGAACGATATTTTGCTGAAACTGACTTATCCGGGAGTACTTGGTACGGATCCGACAGAGGTAAACGCAGGTATTGTTCAGAACAGAGGCTGGGAGATTGATCTGAAATGGAATGATCGTATAGGAAGCGTATCTTATGGCGTTGGAGTAAATATCTCGGATGTGAGAAACAAGATTATCAGCTTAGCAGGTTCTGCTCCGTCAATTGACGATTACTCTATACGTAAAGAGGGTGAATCAATTAATGCATTCTACGGTTTGGTATCTGATGGACTGGCTTCGGTATCAGATTTCGAACGCTACAATCCATCAACCGGACGTTACGAAGGACCAAAGTTCCCGATTCTTGACAGTGATAAACAACTGGTTCAGCCGGGTGATATCAAATACAAAGATTTAGATGGCGACGGAGTGATCACTATGGATAAAGACCGCAAAGTAATCGGTAGCCCGATCCCGCGCTATACCTATTCTGTGAATGGTAATATGGCATGGAAAGGACTTGATTTCAGCTTTATTATTCAGGGTGTGGGCAAAGCCGATGGGTATGTGAACGGAGCAGGTCGTCACGCATTTATCGATGCGTCAGCTTATCCGCAGGAAGTACACCGTGACCGCTGGACAATGGAAAACCAGAATCCGGGAGCAACTTATCCGCGTTTCACTCAAGGACTGGATTACAATCAGCGCTTCTCGTCTTTCTGGCTTGAAAATGCGTCCTATCTGCGTCTGAAAAATATTCAGGTAGGTTACACCCTTCCTGCGGTATGGACTAAGAAAGCACGTATTCAGCGTTGCCGTTTCTATTTCTCGGCAGATAACTTGCTGACTGTTTCGGACTTCTTTAATGCATACGATCCGGAAACACCGGTTACAAAAGGAGGTTACTACCCGCAGGTGAAAACATTTGTTTTTGGTCTGAATCTTACATTTAATTAATGCAGTTGATGAACATGAAAAAATATATTTTGACTTCGCTTCTGCTCGGAAGCTTAGCTCTTACCGGATGTAACGATGCTTTTTTGAACCGGACTCCTCTGGATGAGCTGACCGATGAAAACTTCTGGAAAACAGAGGCACACGTGAAATCGGTAGCAAATGCATGCTACAACCATCTGATTGGTAAAGATATTATCAACTACGAAGCTCTTGGTGATGATGCGCTTTGGTACAACAACAGCGGATACCGTCAGATTGGTAGTGGTGCATATGGTTCTGATTTATCTATCCTGAACAGTCAGTGGGAGAAATTTTACAGAGGTATACGTGAGTGTAACTATTTTCTTGAGAATTATAACCGTGCCGAAGCGGTTTCTACCGAAACCCGTGAACGCTATGCCGCTGAGGTGAAGTTTATACGCGCATATCAGTATATGTTTCTGACTCAGTTCTGGGGGGATGTGCCTTTGGTTACGAAAACCCTTACGATGGATTCTCCGGAGCTGTTTGATCCGCGTACTCCGCGTAAAGATGTAATTGATTTTATTCTGAACGATCTGCGCTCAAGTTATAAAGCATTGCCTGCTACGATTGCCGGAGGTAAATCAGATTTCGGACGAATCACTCAGGCTGCATCGCTTGCACTGATTGCCCGTCTGGCATTGTATAACGAGCGTTGGGAAATGGCAGCTGAAGCATCGAAAGAGATCATGGATATGAACTACTTTGCGCTGTATACTTCGGGAGGAACAGCCAATGCTTACCGTAATCTTTTTATCTACGAGGGGCGTGCTTCACGCAATGCGTCGAATAAGGAAACAATTCTTGCTTTCGTATATAATTATACGGCAGGAACAAAGCATAATCTGAGTCGTGAGTTGCAGGTGCCCGATCAGGAAACCCGTCTGATGCCGACAAAAGCATTTGTAGACAGTTATCTGTGTTCGGATGGAAAACCGGTTTCGATTTCGCCGCTTTATAGCGAAGCAAGCTATGATGCTATGTTTCAGAACAGAGATCCTCGTCTGAAGCAGGCTATTCTTTCGCCGGGTTCGGCATGGAATGGTAAAGCTGATGGTAGTGCATCCAATGCGGCTACAACAATTTTCAGAACACCACGCTTTACGAATGATAAAAAAGGATGTGTGACTCGTACCGGATTTTATCCTGTAAAATACTGCGAACCAACAAAGGTTGGAGCTGTGGGGACAGATGATAACGATATCATTATTTTCCGTTATGCTGAAGTGTTGCTGACTTATGCCGAAGCAATGTACAAGCAAGGGAAGCTGACTCAGGATATCGTGGATCAGACGATCAATAAACTGCGCGACAGAGTAGGGATGCATCGCATGAATCTGACCGAACTGGCAGAGTGGGGATTGAATGTTGAAGATGAGTTGCGTCGTGAACGTCATGTCGAAATGTTTATGGAAGGATGGCGTTATTTCGACGTTCAGCGCTGGAAAGATGGCGACCGTCTTGGACAGGATGTGAAAGGGATCAAGAAGTCGATGGTAGAAGTACAGTCAAGTGTAGACGGGTATAATGTCGATGCAGACGGATATATCATCACTATGTCAGGACGTATTTTCGAAGATCCTAAAAACTACTTATGGTCGCTGCCATTTACTCAGATGGAACGTAATCCGAATTTAAAACCTAATAATCCGGGCTGGAATTAAAACATAAAACAATGAAAAAACGGACACAAAAAATAGTATTACTGCTACTTGTTCTGCTTTCTGCTTCTCCGCTTATGGCACAGTCTGTACTGAAAGTGATGAGCTTAAATGCAAAATCAGGAGAGCTGGCTACACGCGATATGTTTGTTCGGACTATTCGTGCCGAACGTCCCGATATAATCGCTTTTCAGGAGATTGATTACTTCACAGACCGTGCAGGTAATTTTGTTAAGAAGGATATGATTATGGAGTTGGCGGACGAATTGGGAATGTTTCCTTATTTCGGTAAGGCGATAAATTATCGTAACGGAGAGTATGGCAATGCCATTCTTT
>JBOFDD010000040.1:0-9180 GCA_051646645.1 Bacteroidales bacterium
CACATTCTTCAACGGTATTGTAAACAGGAATGTCGTGTACGGTAGTGCCTCCTTTTCCGGGAGAAGTACCTGCTACGACGTTAGTGCCATATGTTTTCATCTTTTCTGCATGAAAAGCGCCGTCGCGTCCTGTGATCCCCTGAATCATCAGTCGCGTATCCTGATTGATAAGAATGCTCATAGTTTGTTTATTTGGAATGACTTATTTCTACTGCTTTAAGAATGGCAGCATCCATTGTTTCTTCGCTAATGAAGCCCGATCCCGAAAGAATCTCTCTGCCTGCCTGCGCATTAGTGCCTGCAAGTCGTATGACAACCGGAATATTCGTATGGATGGATTTAAACGCCTCAACAATACCTTTAGCTACATCATCACAGCGGGTAATACCTCCGAAAATATTGATCAGAATTGTTTTAACGTTTTTGTCTTTCGTGAGCAACATCATAGCATCGATCACTTTCTGAGGATTAGAGCTGCCTCCGATATCAAGGAAGTTAGCCGGTTCGCCTCCGTGAAGTTTGATCACGTCCATAGTAGCCATAGCCAGTCCTGCGCCGTTAACCATACATCCGATATTCCCGTTTAGCTGAACATAGCTGAATCCTTTTTCTTTAGCACCTTTTTCAATTTTTTCTTCTTCAGTCAGTTCTTCAAGTTCCTCCAGATCTTTGTGGCGGAAGAGTGCATTGTCGTCGAATATCATTTTTGCATCAAGGGCCAGTAACCGGTTATCGTTGTTTACCACTAATGGATTGATCTCAATTAAAGAAGCATCTTTTTCAATCATTAGCAAGTACATCCTGCGGATAATGGATGAAGCCTGCTTAATCAGATAATCATCTTCAAACAATGTCATAGCAATATCCCGTGCTACAAATGGCGGAATACCAAGAATAGCGTCAATCGGGAACTTCTTAATTCTATCCGGTGTGTTTCGGGCTACTTCTTCGATATCTACGCCTCCTTCGCGCGAAGTAATAACAATTACTGATTTCGTGTTTCGGTCAATAGTCATACTCAGATATAACTCAGACACGATCTGAATTTTAGGTACAATAAGCAGATGTTTAACCGGAAGTCCCTGTATTTGCAGTTGAAGGATTTCGCGTGATTTCAGTGTGACGTCAGCTTCTGTGTCAGCTACTTTTACACCTCCGGCTTTGCCTCTTCCTCCGGAGTGAACCTGTGCTTTAATAACTATGGGTAGTTTGCCGAAAGCGCGGAATGCTTCAACAGCTTCTTCTGCGGTTTCGCAGACAACACCCTGAACTATGGGAATACCAAATTCGTTAAATAATTTTTCGGCCTGGAATTCATGGATTTTCATAATGCTTTAATTAAAGGTTATTTGTGTTATAACGTCAACTGTTAATAGAAGGTTTAACCACTCTCTAAACTATGAGATTATTCCGACTTTTGGCAATGTAGGAAATCATTTATAAAAGCCGGGGTGACCTCTGTTTGAAGAATATTCTGATGAGCTTACAGAGAATGACTTATAAAACTGAAATTCCAGGTTTGTTTCAGTTTTTATTAATTACTTTGCCCATAAGAAAACTACTGATATGAAGATATTAATAATTGAAGACGATAAAGATTTACAGGAAATTCTTCTGACAACACTGGAGAAAGAACGCTATGTGGTAGAGGTTGCCGATAACTTGAATACGGGTATTGAAAAGGTATCTGTATATGATTATGACTGTATTCTACTTGATATTATGCTCCCCGATGGATCTGGACTGACTTTACTTGAGAAATTAAAATCCATACAGAAAAAGGGAAATGTAATAATAATTTCAGCAAGAGATTCAATCGAAGATAAAGTTGAAGGACTGAATCTGGGTGCAGATGATTATCTTCCTAAGCCGTTTCATCTTACTGAATTATTAGCCCGTATAAAAAGTGTGATACGCAGAAATCAGAATAATGGAGATTTGATTATTCGTTACGGAAACATTGAACTTAATCCGAACAACTTTGCCGTGACTGTGGATGGAAATCCTCTTGAACTTAACCGCAAGGAATACGATATACTGCATTATCTGATGAATCGTCCGGACCGTATGATTAATAAAAACGTGCTTGCCGAATCGGTATGGGGTGATCATATCGATCAGGTTGATAATTTCGATTTCATCTACGCCCAGATAAAAAACTTGCGTAAAAAACTAAAAGATAGCGGGGCTACACCTCAGATAAAAGCCGTTTATGGTTTCGGCTATAAGTTTACCGATGAACAATAAAATAAATATGAAGCTGTTTAACCGAATAATATGGCAGATCTCACCGGTATTAATATTAGTGATCTCATTCTGGGCTTTTTTGTTTTACAAAGCGATCATTAGCGAAATAAATGACGAAGTCGATGATTCGCTCGAGCAATATGCCGAGATGCTGATCTTAAAAAAACTCACCGGAGAGGAATTGCCTTCAGAGGATAACGGAACAAATAATCAGTTCTTTATCACTGAGGTTTCTAAGGAGCTGATGGAGAGAGACCGGCAAAATCGTTTCACCGATTCAATGATCTACATTCAGTCTAAACGTGAAACTGAGCCTGCACGTATTCTTCGTACTTATTTTATGGATCGCAATAATCGCTACTGGCAACTTTCAATAGCAACACCTACCATTGAGAAAGCCGATTTGCAAGAGTCCATTCTTATGTGGATTCTGGCTCTATATATCTCTTTGGTGGTGATTATAATTGCTATTAATATCTGGTTGTTTCGTTCGAATCTCAGGCCTCTCTATGTTTTGCTCGAATGGCTTGACAAATACAGGGTCGGTAAAGATAATAAACCACTGATAAACCCGACAGAGATTGTTGAATTTAAAAAGCTCAACGAGACAGTGGAGCGTCATGTAGGAAGAGCGGAACAAGTGTTCAGACATCAGAAAGAATTTATAGGTAATGCATCGCATGAAATTCAGACTCCTGTGGCTATTTGTAGCAACAGGCTTGAAATAATGATGGAAGATGAGTCGTTGAGCGAAACACAGTTAAACGAGATAATGAAAATTCATCATACATTAAGCTATGTGGCCAAACTGAATAAATCGCTTTTGCTGCTTAGTAAAATTGACAACGGGCAGTTTAGCGATCCGGAAGATATATGTATCAATAAGCTGATAAAACGTTATTTGTCTGATTTTGAAGAAGTATATGATTATTTACATCTTCAGATAATCATAAAAGAGCAGGGCGAATTGCACCTTCGGATGAACGAATCGCTTGCGGGAATACTGATCATGAACTTGCTGAAAAATGCATTCGTTCATAATCATGCGAACGGGACGGTCTTAATTGATATTTCGGATAAGCTGTTAAAAATATAAAATACTGGTGCTGCTCTTCCGCTCGATGAGACAAAGATTTTCGAACGTTTTTATCATACAAAAAGAAAAGAAGGTTCGACCGGACTTGGATTATCTATCATTAAATCAATATGTAAGGTGTATAGTTTCGTCTGTGCTTATGAGTTTGACCAACAAATGCATTGTTTCATAATCCGGTCAGGTAAGAGTTTGAAAAAAGACTAAATACGAAACAACTCATGCCGGAACAGAAAACTTTCAGTGATTAATACTGTTTTTTTATCAGACGAAAGATTGAGTTCAGTATGAATTCAGTTTTCATACTGATATTTGCAATGTAAACCTAAACTAATAATATTATGGTACGTAAAATATTTATTATGCTTGTGGCTTTGATTTCATTGAATGGAATAGCTAAAGCCAGTGATGGTAAATTGATAGACCGTCAGCAGTTGCCTGTAAAATCGCAACAGATTTTGAAAGAGTATTTTCACAGAGCTTCTATTTCATATATTAAAGCAGATGAAGAACTGTTTAATAAAGAATATGATGTTGTGTTCACAGATGGCTCTAAAGTTGAATTTGATAAAGATGGAAACTGGAAAGCTATTTCTGTAAAAGAAATGCAGGTTCCGGGACGTTTGATCCCTAATCCGATAAAAAATCATATTCATAAAAATTTCCCGAATAACAAGATTGTTGAATTCGAAAAAGATAAAAAAGGCTACGAAGCGAAGCTGAGTAACGGCCTTGAATTGAAGTTTGACACTAATTTTCAATTGAAAAAAGTAGACGACTAATCTATACCTTTTCTTCTATGTTAAATCTAATCATTTGCTCAACTTAAATATGCTTTTGATAGTTATATAGGTATAAGTTGGGTTTTGAAAAATTTCCATATACGTTTGCATTAAGCTCCGTTGTATCTGAATTCAGATCGCGGAGCTTTTTTTATTTCCCTTTGTATCAATCTTTTGCGTATTTTTGTTGTTTATAATAAAACAGCTAAGATTAATCGCATTCGCGTTTTTGATTGCTGTTTTGTGTATATGGGAATATAATTAATTAATCTTCATAACTATGAATACGATTTATCAGTTAAGAGTAAGCCTTCAGGATACAAATCCTCAAATATGGCGCCGTATTCTTGTCCCTTCAGTAATTCATCTGGATGAGTTACACGATGTAATTCAAATGGCAATGGGATGGGAAGATTGTCACCTTTTTCAGTTCACAGACGGAAAACTCAATTACATGCTGCCTGATGAAGAGGATTTTACCTGGGATGATAAGAACAACAGGGATTGCGGAAAAGTACTTCTTGAATCACTCATTAGTAAAGTAGGAGATACACTTACTTATATTTATGATTTTGGTGATGAGTGGACTCATATTATTCTGCTTGAACGGATTTTTACTCCAAAGGAAATTGAAGGTCAGGTACCCGCTTGTGTGGATGGAGAATATGAAGCTCCTCCTGAAGATTGCGGCGGAATCCCCGGATATCTCTACATGCTCCAGGTTGCAAACGACCCTTCTCATGATGATTACGATGATGTTCGCGAATATCTTGGACTTGGATCGGATGATACTTTAGATGCTCTGAAATTTATTGATATGGAGGCAATCAACAAATCGCTGAAGTATATCTTTGAATAATTTTTTGTATATTAGCCAACGAAAAAATAGAGGACATCCCGACTTTTGGGAAATTTAAGTCAGAATCAATCTGTATCTAAAAGTCGGGATGACCTCAAAATTCAAAACACAGAACACAAATTAGCTATTTTACATGGAGCAGAAAACAACAGGAACAGGGCTAAAATCATTTACCCGAAATTTCTGGACTGTGATCGTAATGGAGTTTTTCGAAAGAGGCTCTTATTACGGTGTAATGTCCGTGCTTTCGGTTTACCTGGTTTTAGGAATTGATGAAGGAGGATTAGGATTTACCCGCGAGAGCGTAGGAGTAATCAAAAGTACAATCACACCATTACTTTATTTATTGCCGATTATTTCGGGAGCTATGGCTGACCGCTACGGATACCGCAAAATGCTTATGTTTGCATTTGTAGTGATGTCACTCGGTTACTTCCTGACAAGTATGTCAGACTCGTACTCAACCGTATTTGCAAGTTTAATGCTTATGGTATTAGGTGCAGGTGTTTTTAAACCGATCATTTCGGGTACAATTGCCCGCGAAACCAACGAGCATAACTCCACACTTGGTTTCGGTATTTTCTACTGGTCAATCAACCTTGGAGCTTTTATCTTCCCGCTGATCTTTGTTCCTTATCTGAAAAGCCTTTCGTGGAGCTACATCTTCCTGATGGCCGCAATCGGTACAGGATCAATGTTCTTTCTTAACCTTTTTGTGTACAAGGAGCCTCAACGTCCGAAAAGTACAAAATCGTTAGGTGTGGTATTCAAAGAAGCGGCACTCGTACTGAAAGATGTTCGCTTCATGTCGATGATCGTAATCTATAGTGGTTTCTGGATTCTTTATTTCCAGATGTTCGATACGGTGCTTTGGTATCTGAAAGACTATGTGAACGTTGAACCGGTAAATCATGTCGTAAATTCGGTGCTTTCTCATTTCGTAGAAAATCCGGACTGGAAGTTTGACTCCGAACACGTAACGGTGATCAATGCATTTGCCATTATCGCACTTCAGCTGTTTATCTCAAACATTGTGAAGAATACAAAAGCACTGCCGACTATGATTACAGGACTTTTGATTGCTACTGCAGGTATGGCTTGTCTGGCACTATCGGAAAGTATCTGGATCTTTATGGCAGGTATCTTTATCTTCTCGATCGGAGAGATGATTGCCCATCCGAAGTTTATCTCTTATGTAGGGCTGATTGCTCCGGCTGATAAAAAAGCTCTTTATCTGGGCTACTCATTCCTTTACGGAGTAATCGGTAGTGGAGTAGGAGGTATTCTTGGTTCTCAGCTCTATGTGCATTATGTAGATAAACTGAACGAGCCAAAAACGCTTTGGCTGATATTCTCCATGATCGGAGTTTCAACAATCGTAGGTTTAGCACTTTACAATAAATTCGTTACACCGAAGAAGTAATAAAAAAGAGGTTGCTCACTTAAAAAGTTGAGCAGCCTCTTTTTTTTATTATTTCAGAAAATCTGTTCTAGTCGGAGCAAAACAATCGATCAAAGTACCTGCTTCCAGACAAACACATCCATGAAGCGCATCCGGTTCGATTAATAAGCCATCGCCTGCTGCGACAATATATTTTTCTCCCTTTATATCAAATTCAAACTTTCCGTCTGCTACATAAGTAGTTTGAGTATGTGGATGCGTATGCGGAGCTCCTTTCGCTCCTTTTTCAAAAACAACTTTCACCATCATCATTTGATTGTCATACCCCATAATTTGACGTTTAACCCCTTCTCCGGCAGGCTCCCATGAAGAACTATTTTCATAAATAACGGTTGAGCTACTTATATCAGAGGTTGTATTTCCTTGCGTAAAATACAGGCCCATTAAAGCTAATACCATAATGACCCATATTGAGAGAAGCAGATACTTTTTATTCATGATTGATCTATTTTTAGGCAAATATAAAAAGAAATCAAATAAGATGAATATTAAAAATTAAGCGCAAATTCTTGGATATTTTGAGGAAAAGATTTTCCTTTGCTGCGCATTGGTTTCGGAACAGCCGTCCGGCTATTTCGGATTAAAAGAGAATCAGGTGTGAATCCTGAACAGTCCCGCTGCTGTAAGCTCTATACCAAATGTTTTGACAATATATACTTATTGCCACTGTCGGAAGACCGATGGGAAGGCCTGTCAAAACCGGAGTAAGTCAGAAGAACTGCCATGCATATTACGTTTCACAGCTTTCGAGGAATGAGCTCTGAACTCCCTGGCCGGCATTTGTATGTTCAGCCACCGATTTCATATTCAAATTCAGAAGGCTATTTGATTGGTTATCCTTTCAAATAGGGTTCTTATGCATGCGTATTTCATATTACGTCACATTATCCTTATTCGAATCAAGGCTGCCAATTTTTCTCATACGTTCTTTTTATTAATTCAAATATAAACGATATGAAAAAAGTTTACAGTTTAATTCTTCTTCTCTTTGTGTTTTGCCTTCAGGCTTTTGCACAGAGTGGATCTTTCCATGTACAGGGGGTGCCACGTCCTCATTTAAAACAAGTACATACACCTTCGGTGCATACAAAGTCAACCAAAACGGATCTGACTTTTACGATGGATCAAATTCAAAACTGGACGGGGACGGGACAGAAGCGTGCAGCTTTGGTTATTCAGTGGAATGATGAAAAAAATCCTGATGCGCTGGTGTGGGGATATAAATGGGATGGTGAAGCTACTGGTGCAGATATGCTTCAGGCTATCGTTGCAGCCGATCCACGATTGTTCGCATTATTGATGAAAGGGACGCAGTTTGGTACGACTTTAGGAGGCTTTGGCTATGACCTTAATCAGGCGAATACTCCTGTTTTGATTAACGGAACAACTGAAAAAGAAGTCGTAAACGGAGTAGTAGAAACAACTTCTTATGATTTTGATGACTGGAGTTGTAATGATGATGCTGATCATTGGGGATCAGGGTGGAATTATGCATACTGGGCATACAGTGTAAGAGAAAATGAGAAACAGGAATTCATTTATTCTTCATTCGGGATGAGTAGTCGCAAACTACAGGATGGTTCATGGGACGGATGGTGGTTTAATAAAGATATGGGATTGGTAACTTTCTCATCAACATTCACCCCCGCACCTGAACCCGTTACTACTTCAGTTGAAAGTTTGAGTAAGCCTGCGGTTTATCGTAGCAACAACAGACTTTATGGACTTGAGAATGGTTCTGCTGTTGAGTTTTATACGCTGTCAGGTGTTCTGTTAAAACGAGAAATAGCAAATTCTTCAACGATGATGATTCCTGAAAATGGATACGTGATCATTCGTATTATTAATTCAAATGGAGTTCATACGCTAAAATAACCTTAGACTATTTTTTATTTTCAATTCAATCAGCTCCCTTCTTTTCTTCTTATGCCATAGTGGGAAAAGAGGGAGCCGATTTTTATGATTTTACTATGTATCTTAATTAAATCAAATTTATTATTACTTTTGCAACTGGTTAAACCTGAAAATCAATTATCATATATTAAATGAGACAGAGAATTAAAGCGTTTTTTTTATTTGCCACAATGGTGGCCGGAATAACAAGTTGTAGTCCGAGAATCAATGAGAATATTTACAAGAAGTACACTCCGACAGATCCCGCAGAAGTAAGCATTTTTAATTCTTCAGATACAATTCCGACAAGTGCCGAAGTGATAGGTGCCCTTACCGTAATGGAAAACAGCTTTTCCGATCTGCGGCTCAGAGATGTGAAAACAATCCTGCGTGAGACAACAGCAAAAAACGGCGGTAATGGTTTTGCTATCTATGACATTGCTCCTGCAAAGAAAGAAAAAAGTGCTTGTCCGTATATGTCAGGTATGATGTTGTATATGAAAGATACAATCATTCTCAAAGACTCTGTTCATCCGTTGACACAAGAAATTATTCAATTTCAGGAGAAGAAAAAAGCAAAACGATTGCCTCATAATAATTTTACGATGGACATTGGCTATGGATCAATAACAAGTAAAGTTATTGTTCCTTTTGAGCTCACAGACGGATCATTGAAAGATGGAGTGTATTTTGAGTTAGGTTATAAACTAAAGTTTCTCACTTGAGCTAGTAAGTTTGATTATCAGGCAAATAACAAATCACCTAAAGGCCTAACCACCTGACTACCAGTTAAGTTGATAAAGTCAAAAGAATAGCCATTTCCGTTAATCCTGCATATCCAACT
>JBOFDD010000041.1:0-13797 GCA_051646645.1 Bacteroidales bacterium
AAGCTGTTTAAAATTTTAAACAGCTTCTAAGTGAAAAGCTAAAAAAGAGATTTTCTTTTTTAGCTTTTCACTTTTTTCTTACCCCTATTCCTCTTATTTTTGCGAAGTAAAGAAAAATACAGCTATGAGTAAACGTGATTTAGTGTCTATTAAAGACTTTTCGAAAGAGGAAATATTATCTCTTTTGGAGAAAGCTAAGAAATTTGAAGAAAATCCGAATCAGCCTCTCCTCGATGGCAAAGTAGTGGCAACACTTTTTTTCGAACCATCGACCAGAAC
Organism: Bacteroidales bacterium; assembly: GCA_051646645.1. Lineage (GTDB taxonomy): Bacteria > Bacteroidota > Bacteroidia > Bacteroidales > UBA7332 > UBA7332. The sequence goes on from JBOFDD010000041.1 coordinate 280, forward strand.
GCGACTGAGTTTTGAAACGGCTGTCAACCGGCTTGGCGGACGCATTATCGGCTTTTCCGATGCTTCGTCTACCAGTACATCGAAAGGAGAAACACTGAAAGATACAATCAAGATGGTTAGTAACTATGCCGATCTGGTTATTATGCGTCATCATCTTGAAGGAGCTGCCCGATATGCAGCCGAAGTTTCAGATGTACCTGTCGTTAATGCAGGTGATGGTGCAAATCAGCATCCATCGCAGACTCTTTTGGATTTGTATTCCATTTACAAAACACAAGGCACCCTTGAAAATCTAACTATTACCATGGTCGGCGACCTGAAATACGGCCGTACTGTTCACTCTCTTCTGATGGCAATGTCCCATTTCAATCCTACTTTTAACTTTATCGCACCGGACGAACTAAAAATGCCGGAAGAATATAAAATCTTCTGTACTGAAAACAATATTCCATACAATGAGTACACCGATTTTACCGAAGAGGTAATCAATCAGTCAGATATTCTGTATATGACACGCGTACAGCGCGAACGTTTTACAGACCTGATGGAATATGAAAAAGTGAAGAATGTATATACACTTCGAAAAACTATGCTTGACGGAAGTAAAGATAATCTGCGTGTACTTCATCCGCTTCCACGTGTAAATGAAATTGACATGGATGTGGACGATAGTCCGAAAGCATACTATTTTGAGCAGGCACTAAATGGTGTTTACGCTCGTCAGGCTATTATCTGTACAGTATTAGGTATTATTTAATTCGATCTTAAACGACAACAGGATGAATAAAGAATTGCAAGTAGCCGCTTTAGAAAATGGCACAGTAATTGACCATATACCTTCAGAACAACTTTTTAAAGTTGTCTATCTGTTGGGATTAGATAAATTGAGCAATAGCATCACCATTGGCAACAACCTGAACAGTACATTACTTCATACAAAAGGAATTATTAAAGTAGCTGACAAATTCTTCGAAGAGGAAGAATTGAACCGGATTGCGTTAATTGCACCTAATGTGAAGCTAAATGTTATCAGAAATTACGAGGTATGTGAAAAGAAAAATGTATCATTGCCAAATGAAATTACAGCAATCGTAAAATGCGCCAATCCAAAGTGTATTACAAACAATGAACCAATGACAACTTCATTCAAAGTAATTGACAAGGAAAACGTGAAAATCAAATGCAAATATTGCGAGCGCGTAATCTCTAAAGAAGATATCATTATCAAATAATCAAAGAGATGAAACAAGACTGGAAACCGGGAACAATGATATATCCGCTTCCGGCTGCTTTAATCAGTTGCGGAAGCACACCTGATGAGTACAATCTTATTACTTTGAGCTGGATGGGTACAATCTGTACGAATCCGCCAATGTGCTATATTTCTGTCAGACCGGAAAGACACTCTTATCCTATTCTTAAAAAGAATATGGAGTTTGTGATCAATCTGACTACTGAAGATATGGCATTTGCTACTGACTGGTGTGGAGTAAGATCAGGGAAAGACTTTAATAAATTTGATGAGATGAAGCTGACACCGGGTGAAGCCACCTATGTGAAAGCTCCTATTGTAGAAGAGTCTCCTGTATGCATTGAATGTCGTGTAAAAGAAATCGTGGCGCTCGGCTCTCACGATATGTTTATTGCCGATGTTTTAAATGTACGTGTTGATGATAAATATCTTGATCCGGAAACCGGAGCTTTTGATATGCAAAAAGCTAAACTTTTAGCTTATTCCCACGGACACTATTACGGACTAGGAGAACAAATCGGAAGATTTGGCTGGTCTGTAAAGAAAAAATAGACTTATTCTAATACTTAACACTTATCATTTAAAGTAATGAAAAGAGACAATCAGATCTTCGAGATCATCGCAAAAGAGCATCAACGTCAGTTAAAAGGAATCGAGTTGATCGCATCAGAGAACTTTGTTAGCGACCAGGTAATGCAGGCTATGGGCTCGTGCCTTACCAACAAGTATGCAGAAGGATATCCGGGTAAACGTTATTATGGCGGTTGCGAAGTTGTAGATGAAAGCGAACAACTTGCCATCGACAGGATCAAAGAGCTTTATGGAGCTGCTTATGCCAATGTGCAACCTCACTCGGGAGCACAAGCAAATATGGCTGTTTTCTTAGCTTGTCTTCAACCGGGCGATAAATTCTTAGGACTTAATCTTTCACACGGTGGTCACCTGACACACGGTTCGTTGGTTAACTTCTCGGGATTGGTTTATCATCCTCTTGAATATTCTGTAAAAGAAGATACCGGGTATATCAATTACGAACAAATGGAAGAGGTCGCTCTTCGTGAGCGACCAAAATTGATTATCGGAGGTGCATCTGCTTACTCTCGCGAATGGGATTACAAACGTATGCGTGAAATAGCTGATAAAATCGGAGCATTATTCATGGTAGATATGGCTCACCCTGCAGGGATGATTGCAGCCGGCTTACTTGAAAATCCGGTAAAACATGCACACATTGTAACTTCTACTACACACAAAACACTTCGTGGTCCTCGTGGTGGTATTATCCTTATGGGCGAAGACTTCCCTAATCCATGGGGTAAAACAACTCCAAAAGGAGAAATCAGAATGATGTCTGCTTTGTTAGACTCAGCTGTTTTCCCGGGTGTACAAGGTGGTCCTCTTGAGCACGTTATTGCTGCTAAAGCGGTTGCATTTGGAGAGGCTCTTCAACCTGAGTTTAAAGAGTATCAGTTGCAAGTGAAGAAAAATGCATCAGCAATGGCTAAAGCATTTGTTGAAAAAGGATACAAAATCATTTCTGACGGAACAGATAATCACTGTATGCTTATCGACCTTCGTACTAAATTCCCTGAACTAACAGGTAAAGTTGCAGAAAAAGCATTAGTAGAAGCCGATATCACAGTGAATAAAAATATGGTTCCTTACGACAGCCGTTCTCCATTCCAGACTTCAGGTATCCGTATAGGTACTCCTGCAATTACTACCCGCGGTGTGAAAGAAGACTTTATGGCTGAGATCGTAGAAATGATTGACACAGTTCTTTCTAATCACGACAACCCTGAAGTGATCAAAGCTGTTCGCGAAAAAGTAAATGCAGTGATGGTTAAATATCCTATGTTTGCCTATTAATCGATCGGTCTGATCAGACAATTACAAATAAAAATCAATGTCTATAAACTATAGCATTCATTAAAACGAATCCTCATCTTTTCATTAATTGAAAAGATGAGGATTTTTGTTTATTCCTGACAATAATTTAATTAATATTTGGACGAGGTATTGAGAAATAAAACCTTATATTTACAGCAATGAAAAAACTTAAATACAGTTACTAATAGAAGGTAAAGTAGCTATTCGTTTCAGTGCCTTATTCTTTATTGATTCTGTTTTTCACAATTAACAATAAATTGAATAGTAACTTTTAGTATACCATACTGAGTATTTGTCTATATTCTTATAAGCAAAACTCTTATTTATTAATCACAAATCAAGAATGAAACATCATTATTTAATTCCCAAGACTACGCTTGCCATTTCCCTTGGTTTGGGTCTCTCATCTTCTGTTCAGGCAAAAACAGATAATCCGAATATTATCTGTTTTCTTGTTGATGATCTTGGGATAGGAGATTTAGGCTGTTATGGTCAAAAAGTACTTAAAACACCTGCTATCGATGCTTTAGCAAAAAATGGACTCTTGTTTACCAATCATTACTCAGGCAGCACTGTAAGTGCACCGTCCCGTTGTGTTTTGCTTACCGGAAAGCATACCGGCAATGCCTTTATACGGGGGAATTATGATAAAAAGGGCACTGATGGGCTATCATATACAATTGATATGCCGAATGAAGAAGTTACTATTGCTGAAGTCCTTAAAGAAAAATCATATAAAACAGCCTGTTTTGGTAAATGGGGACTCGGATCTCCCGACGGAGAAGGACACCCGAATGAACAGGGGTTTGATCAGTTCTTCGGATACCTGAGTCAATTGAATGCACATAGCTATTATCCAAATCACCTTTTTGACAACAAAGAAAAAGTGATGCTGAATAAAGAGGTTTATTCACACGACCTGATCATGGATAGAGCTGTATCTTATATTGAGAAAAATGCAGATTCTCCTTTCTTTATATACCTGATCCCTACCCTGCCTCATGCTGAGTTGATCGTACCGGAAAAGGATCTGGCTCCGTTCAAGGGCAAGTTCGACGAAAAGCCATTCAAAGGAGGACACTATTGCAAACAGGATTATCCAAAAGCAACTTATGCTGCAATGGTAAAAAAAATGGATGATGGAATTGCTCGTATTGTAGACGTTTTAAAAGAAAAAGGGATTTACGACAATACAATTATCGTGTTTACTTCAGACAATGGCTCGCACAGTGAAGGAGGATACAACCCTGAATATTTTAACAGTAATGGCATCTACAGAGGATATAAACGCGATCTGTATGATGGAGGTATACGCACTCCGATGATTATCCAATGGCCGGAAAAAATAAAAGCAGGCAGAACTACGAATGTTTTATCTGCTTTCTGGGATTTCTTACCTACATTTGCCGATGCAGCAGATATTAAAACTAATGCGCCGACTGATGGTATTTCTCTTTTACCTACTCTGCTTGGTAAAAAGAAACAAAAGCAACATGAATCGCTTTACTTTGAGTTCCACGAAGGGGGTGGAAAACAAGCTGTGATCAAAGACAACTGGAAGCTTATCCGACTAAATGTCAATAATAAAGACAAGCTATCCTATGAGTTATATAACCTGAAAAAAGATCCATCTGAAATAAACAACCTTGCTTCTTCGGAAACCAAAAAAGTCGAAGAACTAATGGCTATCATGGACAATACCCGAAGTAACAATCCGACATATAACTTTAAATAAATATAGAACACACTTCAAAAATCAGCTATGCGAAAAATCACTTCTGGCTTATTGCTTTGTACACTTGCTTGTCAAAGCTATGCGGCACAAGATTCTATTTCCGGTTTCTTTTACCATAAGCAGTTATCTCCTACGGGGGACGAATGGCAATCTCCGGAAAACTTAGCCTTAAATAAGGAACAACCCAAAGCTTATGCCTTTTCATTTGAAAATGCAGAACAAGCCCGCAAATTTTTACCGGTAAACAGTAAATACTGGATGTCGCTTAACGGAGAGTGGGACTTCAACTGGGCTCCGAATCCGGATTCCCGTCCAAAAGACTTTTACAAAACAAATTTCAATACATCGGGATGGGATAAACTGAATGTTCCTTCAAGCTGGAATATTTCGGGAATCCAAAAAGACGGCAGTCTGAAATATGGTGTACCTATTTATGTAAATCAGCCTGTAATCTTTCAGCACAAAGTTGCTGTTGACGACTGGCGCGGCGGAGTGATGCGCACTCCTCCTCAAAACTGGACTACGTACAAGCACCGGAATGAGGTAGGTTCTTATCGCAGAGAGTTCGAAATACCTCAGGACTGGGATGGGAAGGAAGTATTTGTAAGTTTCGATGGAGTTGACTCATTCTTCTATTTATGGATTAATGGTGAATACATCGGTTTTTCAAAAAACTCCCGCAATACAGCCAACTTCAATATTACACCTTATCTGAAAAAAGGTACGAACACGATTGCAGCCGAAGTATATCGTAGCTCGGATGCATCATTCCTTGAAGCCCAGGATATGTTCCGCCTGCCGGGTATTTTCCGTACCGTTGCTCTGTATGCAACCCCAAAAGCGCATATCCGTAATATCAATGTAATCCCTGATCTTGACAATAACTATCAGGACGGCGTATTGAATATCACAGCTGATGTGCGCAATTTGGGTAAAAAGAAAATCAAAGATCACAAGATCACCTATTCGCTTTACGAGCACGAACTTTATTCCGATGAAAACAAGCCGGTTCAGCATGTAGCGGCTACTGCTACGATTGATCTTGTTAATCCAGACAGTGAGACTGAAGCAGCTACTCAGCTAAAAGTCAAATCTCCAAATAAATGGTCGGCTGAGAAACCTTATCGCTATACGCTGGTTGCAGAGTTGAAGGATGCGAAAGGTAAAGTTGTTGATGTCACCTCAACCATAGTTGGATTCCGCGAAGTAGAGATCAAAGATACTCCTGCATCTCAGGATGAATTTGGTTTAGCTGGTCGTTACTACTATGTAAACGGGAAACCGGTAAAACTTAAAGGAGTAAACCGTCACGAAACGAATCCGGGTACAGGTCACGTTATCTCTCATGAACAGATGGAGAAAGAAATTATGCTCATGAAACAGGGTAATATCAACCATGTGCGTAATTCTCACTATCCGGACGATCCATACTGGTATTTTCTTTGCGACAAATACGGTATTTATCTGGAAGACGAAGCCAATATTGAATCTCATCAATACTACTATGGAGCGGCGTCTCTTTCTCATCCGAAAGAATGGGAAAAAGCTCACGTTGCACGGGTAATGGAGATGGCTCATGCAAACATCAACAACCCTTCTATTGTGATCTGGTCATTGGGTAATGAAGCTGGTCCGGGAGAAAACTTCGTAACAGCCTACAATGCGCTTAAGAAATTCGATAAATCCCGCCCGGTACAATACGAGCGTAATAATCAGATTGTCGATATGGGATCTAATCAGTATCCTTCTATCGCATGGACACGCGAAGCTGTAAAAGGAAAATACGATATTAAATATCCTTTCCATATTTCGGAGTATGCACACTCCATGGGTAATGCCTGTGGAAATCTGGTAGATTACTGGAAAGCTATTGAATCAACGAACTTCTTTTGTGGCGGTGCTATCTGGGACTGGGTAGATCAGTCCATGTACAACTACGACCCAAAAACGGGAAAACGTTATTTCGCTTACGGTGGAGACTTCGGTGATACTCCGAACGATGGCCAGTTTGTTATGAATGGAATCGTATTTGGGGATTTGGCTCCAAAGCCTCAATACTATGAAGTAAAGAAAGTTTATCAGAATATTGAAGTTGCCCCTGTAGATGTAAAAGATGGAACATTCGAGATATTCAATAAATATTACTTCAAGGATTTGTCGGACTATAAAGCAAAATGGTCGCTGTTTGAAAACGGAGTAGAGAAACAACAGGGTGAACTAACACTGGGCGATATTCCGGCTCGTTCCCGTAAACAGATATCTATTCCTTACGGATTTGCTAATCTGAATCCGCAGTCTGAATATTTCGTTAAAGTTCAGTTTCTGCTTAAAAACAACCAACCATGGGCTAAAAGTGATTTCGTACAGGCTGAAGAGCAATTTGCTGTCAAAGCTGCTACAGAAAGACCGGCATTAGCACTTTCGGCTCTTAACGGAAATAAAACCGAACTTTCAGACATCAATGCTTCTACCAAAGCCGTTAAAGGAGATAATTTCGAAGTTCAGTTTGATATGAATCAGGGAACGATCCACAAACTAACATATGGCAATCAAACCATAATCGAAGAAGGTAATGGACCGAAGCTCGATGCTTTCCGTGCATTTGTAAACAACGATAACTGGTTCTATTCGCAGTGGTTCGAGCGTGGATTACACAATCTGAAACATAAAGTAGTCGAATCTAAAGTCCTTCCCAAAAAAGACGGACGTACTGTATTTTCATTTGTCGTAGAATCTCAGGCACCTAACGGAGCGAAAATTCACGGTGGTACAAGTACAGGAAAAAACACTATCGAGGAAGTTTCTACACGTAAATTCGGTAATGAAGACTTTAAATTCACTACCAGTCAGATCTGGACAGTGTATAAAGACGGATCTGTTGAGCTTCAGTCAAGCATAACATCCAATCAACCTTCACTGGTTTTACCAAGATTAGGATATATTATGGAGGTCCCTCAGAAGTACGAAAACTATTCCTACTACGGACGAGGACCGGTTGGTAACTATACCGACCGCAAAACAGGACAATTCATCGAGCTACACAAATCAAAAGTAAAAGACGAATTCGTTCAGTTCCCGAAACCGCAAGAAGTTGCAAACAAAGAAGATGTGCGCTGGTGCTCTCTTACCGATAATCAAGGATCGGGAGCTATTTTCGTAGCTACTGATAATATGGCAACGCAAGCATTACAATATTCGGCTACCGATTTGATTCTTGCCGGACATCCGCATCAATTACCTCAGGCGAAAGACACTTACCTGAGACTGGACGCTGGTGTAACTGGCCTGGGTGGCAACAGCTGCGGACAAGGCGGACCGCTGGAACAAGATCGTATCTTTGCCGGACATAATAACTTTGGTTTTATTATCCGTCCTGTAAGCTCTACGGAAAAACTAACCGAACTTGCTAACGTTACTCCATCAGGCGATCTGCCGATATCTATTACGCGCAGCAGAAACGGGAATGTCGAAATAGCATCACTCGACTCAAGTGCTACAATCCTTTATAAAATAAATAATAAAGGTAAGGGACTTGAATACAAAGATGCTATTGCCATGAAAGAGGGAGGTAAGGTTGAAGCATGGTATAAAAACAGTCCGGAAATTAAGATCAGTATCACATTTGATAAGATTCAGACTGTTCCTCTACAGGTTATATCATCAAGTAGCGAAGAGGTTGGCGAAGGAAATGCCTCTCATCTGACTGACGGAGATTCAAACACCATCTGGCATACCATGTATTCGGTTACTATGGCCAAACATCCGCACTGGGTGGATCTGGATGCAGGGGAAGAAAAATCAGTTATCGGATTTACATTCCTGCCTCGTCAGGATGGTTCGAACGGACGAATAAATGATTTCCAGATACAAATTAGCAAAGATGGCAAAACATGGAGCGATCCAATCGTGAAAAGTCGTTTCGCTAATAATGCAGAAGAGAAGAAAGTCATGTTTGATCAGGCTGTAAAAGGACGTTATATCCGTTTTACGGCTCTTAGCTCACATGGTAAACAAGATTTCGCTTCAGGAGCTGAAATCAATATATTAGTCGACTAAAAAAGAATGTCCTCAAAAGCCTGACAACTTTTGAGGACATTTCTTTTTATCATCTATCTCTATGGCCGTAAATTATTTTTTATTCAAAAGCACCTCATCAATAGCCTTTTTAAGAGCTTCTTTCGGCATAGCGCCCTGAGCCATCTGAGGTTGTTCTCCCATTGGGATAAACAGCAATGAAGGAATACTGCGGATACCAAATACAGACGCTAACTCCTGTTCTTTTTCTGTATTGATTTTATAGATATAAATAGAATCTCCATACTCCTTAGCAAGTTCTTCCAATACCGGAGCTATCGCTTTACACGGGCCACACCAGGTTGCATAAAAATCGATCAAAGCAGGTTTATCGCCCAGATATTTCCATTCGTTCGGAGAAGCCTCATAGTTCGCTACCTTACTAATAAAATCCGCTTTTGTTAATTCAATTGTTTTCATATTGTTGTTTGTTTTTTGTTTACTACTTGATTTACTCTTATCATTCTGACTATAACTACAAGCAGTAGAAACAATCAGTAACAACATTGGTAATAAAAATTTACGCATAGTTTTGTTCAGTTATTTAGATGCTGTTTAAATTTTTTTCATGCATGTGTTTTAGTCATTTTTTGATGAATTTGAATTATCCTTTTTGAAGAGAATAGCGAGCTATTCGCGAAAAAAAATAATTTAAAGGCGCAAAAAAGGACAAAAGACAGCATGACCTGAGTTTAGAAAAAAACATTCAAAAAATTTTAAACAGCTTCTTAGCTTTATACTCTTTTATTTGACCTTTATAAAGAGAACCTGACTTAGAGTTACCTTTATCAGCACATCCTCCTGCTCCACAACAAGATATATTGAGAATGGCTTGTATACCGAAGAGTCCGCCAATAAAAATAAGCATATAATCTTTTGAGCTGATACCATATCCAATGAAGGATACAGCAAGAATAATGCGAAGGACTCTTACCAAGTCCCAGTTACGAAGCAATTGTCTCATATTATTTCTTTTTGGGTTGAAACATACTCAATAACAGACCACCCATAACTGCACCCCAGAGAGAGCTGTTCAAAGGCGATGACGTAATCGGACAGGTCCCGCTGTTACAGCCGATATACATCCAGTAGAAATATCCACCAATCAATCCTGCGATTACACCAATAATCGTTAACAGGTTATTTTTCAGGAATGAGCTTATCTTTGTTTTCATATCTTTCTTATATTTACGATGCAAAGATATATGCAAACAAAACACGTGTCAAACAGATATTTTCTATAGGCATATAGACGTAATCTATACAACAACTATGGTTATACAACAACTCGAATATATTGTGGCTGTAGACCGCCATCGCCACTTTGTGAAAGCCGCAGATGAGTGCGGAGTTTCGCAGCCTACACTTAGTGCAATGATCCAGAAACTGGAGGCTGAACTCGACGTAAAAATATTTGACCGGGAGAAACATCCGGTAGAGCCAACCGAAATAGGCAGGAAAATTATTCAGCAGGCCGTTACCACACTGAATGATTACAAGCGCATATTCGAACTGGTAAATTCGGAAGTCAGTACACTCTCAGGCAGACTTCAGATCGGTATTATACCTACAATTGCACCTTACCTTGTTCCTGATTTTATTTTTCTGTTCAAGACAGCCTTCACTGAAGTAGATTTATCGATCATCGAAATGCGTAGCGAAGGCATTGTTGAGAAAATTATGAATGCTTCTCTGGATATGGGAATAGTCACTTTACCCGTAAGCTCACCGGATGTACTGGCAATTCCTTTGTATAAGGAAAAGTTCATCGCTTATTTCTCCGAAGAAAGCAGCAACAAGGACCTTCCTCTCACTCTGCGCAATCTGCCAAACGATAAACTTTGGGTACTCCGCGAAGGACATTGTGAACAAAAATCACTTTTCAATGCCTGCGAGCAAAACGATTTGGGTGAAAACAGCTATGAAGCGGGAAGTATTGAAACGCTTATCCGTATTGTTGATAAGAACAAAGGTTACACAATCATACCCGAACTTCATAAGGTATTCCTTAATGACAATCAGATAAACAACATCCGCGATATATCTGAACCGGTTGCTGAAAGAGAAATTGCGCTTATTATCCGTAAAGACTATGTAAAGGAACGTATGCTCAATGCTGTTATCGATACAATCAAACAGATCATTCCCGAAGAGATGATCAATGAAAGGCTGAAGAAATTCTCTATTCGTTTATAAACAATAAGCCCCGCCATATTTCTCATATATGGCGGGGCTTATTCTATATTTAATCAAACGTCAATCACGGTGCAGGAAATCTGAAATTGATTGGCAGTGTCAGCACAAAACGAACAGGTTTACCATCTAATGTTGCCGGACTAAACTGAGGCAACTTCGAGATTACACGTAAAGCTTCCTTATCCAAAAGAGGATGAACCTCCTTTACTACTTTCTTATCAATAATTCTACCCTCTTCATCGAGATAGATTTTTGATATTACTTTCCCATAGATTTTCTTATGATAGGCTTCCTTCGGATACTTTGTCTCTGACATCAGAAAATTCATAAGCGCATTTAACCCGCCAGGATATTCAGGCGTAATCAACTCAAAATAGTTTTCATAGCTACTATTCAGCATTACCTTTTTTAAATCTTTATCATCAGGGCCAAGCGTAATCATTGCTATTCGCCGGTTATTCTCATCAGTCAGTTGATCTGTATTTTCCCAGGCCGGCATATTATTTATCAGACGTTTGATTTCTGATTTTAATTCCGGATTCTTCATCTCGGTGATGAATTTAATTTTAGTAGCCTTTCCTTGCTTGTCTATCCGGAAATCGAGGTTTATATAATAACGTTCGTTCTTCACATGCTTCAGCACGGATCTTTTTACATTATCATACAAATAACAGGCAAATGCATCATTCCCTCCGGGAAATTCTCCTGCCGGATAAAGAGTTTCTAGTTTACGGACAATCGGGAAACAAAGGTTATTGCGTGTATAAAAATCTTTTTTCTTATACATATCTACAGGAAGTAAAACCCGTATACTATCCTTTATAAAATCCATTTTCATATTAGGCAAGGACGAAACAATATCCAGAGCTTTCTGATTTAACAGCGGATTCGTTGAACTCTCAATACGAATATTACGTATTCCTCCATCAGGAAGCACTGTAAAACTTGTCCATGTACGCCCTTCTTGATTATTCAGCGTACTTTCCGAATCCTTAGTGAATGATTTGATCTCCTTCACATATCTGGATTTCAGATCAAGAATTGAATGAGCTTCGTCTTCAGATACACCAGCTATTGCAGTTGCAGAAAAAAGAAATGCTCCTAAAAGAAGAAATGTTTTCATATTCTAATGTTTATCGATAAGTAATGGTTCTGACTTCTGTAGTTTTTACTACAGGTATTCTGAAAGTAACAGAAATAACCAGAATCGATTTGACTTTGCTCCCTTCAAACACAGCCGGTTCAAAATCAGGCAAGGAACGGGCAACACGCATAGCTTCACGATCCAGTTCAGGAGAAAGCCCTTTTGCTACCTCAATATTTGTGATTTTCCCTGTATTATCAATTTGGAGTCTACACTGAACTCTTCCCTGAAGCTTTTTTGCTAATGCTTCCTGTGGATAGCGAATCTCTTCACGAAGGAATTCACCCAGTCGTTCCATTCCTCCGGGAAAAACGGCAGGCTTATCTCCATCTGTAGCACGATAGCGACTTTTCAAAATTTCTGAATTAAAAGATCCATCTTTCGATAAAGAAATATAAGCACTAAAAGCTACATCTTTTTTCAGCGTCTTTCCTTCAATATCCCAAAGAGGCATATTCTTAACAACACGAATCAACTCCTTTTTCAACGGAATCGACAGATTTTTTGCTCTTAGATCGACATCCTTCACCTGTCCTTTCTTATTCACGTAAAAAGACAAAACAACGTTTTGTTTATTCTTTTCCAGTCCGGAAAGTAATGATTGATCTATATTTGACTGAAGGTAACGTACAAATTCATCCATTCCTCCGGTATATTCAGGTCGCTCATCAGATATTACACTCAATCGCGGAATAGAATACTTCATTTCTTCAAAATAGCCTTTGCGTATTTTAGGGTCAAAAGGAAAAGCTACTCTTAAAGAATCACCAATAAAAACCAAATCACATTTCGGAACTTTTGACAATATCTCGTTTACATAAGCTCTATCACCTTCCTGTTTATTGTTCATTAACCGGATATTCCCAATGGATCCATCTGAATAAAGCGTATATTCTGACCAGATTCGCATCTCTTCCTTATCCGTTCCATATTCCTTTCTCAACTCATTCAGAGTACTGCTAAATTTGTTATCGTATTCCTGAAAAGAAGATACTTCTGCATTTTCAACCAAACTTCTGCTCTGAGCACTTAAACAATAAGGTGCAAACAAAACAATCCCCGCAAACAACACTTTTCTTATCAAACTCAGTAACTACTCAGGTATATTCTCCTTGAAACCTAAAAAGGAAAAAAATGCTCCTATCTGTTGAAATGTATCTAATAACTTTATCAAGACTGATTACACTTAATTTTGTACAAATCGTATTTTTGTATTTAATGAATGGA
>JBOFDD010000042.1:0-7482 GCA_051646645.1 Bacteroidales bacterium
TAATTGATTGTCTAATTCATCAATCTGACGACGAAGTGTAGCCAGGTTTTCGGTTGTGCACGCTGAGTCACGGATAACAAGCATGTTGGTGATGAATGTAAGTGTCTCCGGTGTGATTTGCTGATCTTTGTCAGACCACGCACAATCCGGACAAATATGTGATTCAATCATCAGACCTTCGAACCCTAAGTCCATAGCCTGCTGGCTGAGTGGAGCAATAAGTTCGCGTTTGCCTCCGATGTGACTCGGATCGCAGATGATAGGCAGGTTTGGCAGACGACGACGAAGCTCGATAGGTATGTGCCACATCGGAAGGTTGCGGTACAGTTTCTTTTCGTATGAGCTGAATCCACGGTGGATAGCTCCGATTTTGCGGATTCCGGCATTGTAGATACGCTCAATGGCGCCGATCCATAATTCAAGATCCGGATTAACCGGGTTTTTGATAAGCACTACTTTGTCGCAACCCGAAAGTGCATCGGCAATTTCCTGAACAGCAAACGGGTTGGCTGTTGTGCGTGCTCCGATCCAGATGATATCTACATCGTATTTGATAGCTTCCAAAACGTGTTTTGCAGTAGCAACTTCAGTAGCAGTGTACATGCCGTATTGCTCTTTTACTTTTTTCAACCACGCAAGACCTTCGGAACCTACGCCTTCGAATCCTCCGGGTTTGGTACGTGGTTTCCAGATTCCGGCACGGAAGATTTTAATTCCTCTGTCGTGAAGCTCTTTAGCTGTTTGCATTACTTGCTCTTCTGTTTCGGCACTGCATGGTCCGGCAAGGATTAGTGGTTTGTTTCCTTCTGTTCCCGGTAAGCAAATATTTTGAAGTTCCATATATTGTATCTTTAATTTGTTGTTTATTTGTTTATTAAATATTCTGATCGATTCTGCTGTAAGCTTCTTCAAGTCTTTCTGAAGGACAGCAAAGCGAAATGCGGATATAACGGTTGCCGTTTGATCCGAAGATTGATCCCGGAGTGACGAATACGTTTGCATCGTAGAGAATACGATCAGCAAGTTGTTCGGCATTTCGATAATCTGCCGGGATTTTTCCCCAAAGAAACATTCCCATCTGATCCGGGTCGAAAGTACAGCCAAGGCGTGTCATAATCTTTTCGGCAACAGCTCTTCGCTCGCGATAGATGTTGTTCATCTTTTCATGCCAGATCTTATCTGCTTTCAACGCTTCAGCTGCTGCCAGCTGCATAGCTTTAAACATTCCTGAGTCGATATTGCTTTTTACGCGGATGATCCAGTCAATGAATTCAGGCTTAGCTGCGATCATTCCGATACGCCAGCCTGGCATATTGTGGGACTTACTCAGCGAATTCATTTCTATACAACACTCTTTTGCATTGGGTAGTTGTAAAATACTTTGTAAATCGTCGTTAAGAATGAAGCTGTACGGATTGTCATTTACAATGAGTATGTTGTGTTTCAGTCCGAAAGCCACTGCTTTTTCGAAAACCGAACGGTTTGCTTTTGTTCCTGTAGGCATATTCGGATAATTCATCCACATTATGCGTACTTTTGAAAGATCCAGCTTTTCAAGGGATTCGAAATCCGGCATCCAGCCGTTTTCTTCTTTCAGATCGTAAGAGATCACTTCAGCTCCCAGAAGTTTGCTTAACGAAGTGTAGGTTGGGTATCCCGGATTGGGTACAAGAACCTGATCTCCCGGATTGACAAAAGCAAGTGTTACGTGCAGAATACCTTCTTTAGATCCGATTAAGGGGAGTATTTCATTTGAAGGAGATAGCTCCACGCCGTACCATTTTTTATACCACGAAGCAAATGATTCTCTAAGTTCAGGAATACCATTGTAAGGCTGATATCCGTGAGCGTTGCTTTTAAGAGCTTCTTCACAAAGCGTTTTTAATGTAGCTTCGGAAGGAGGGAGGTCCGGACTGCCGATTCCAAGGCTGATGATGTTCTTCCCTTCGGCATTAAGCTGAGCTATTTCTTTCAGCTTTTTTGAGAAGTAATATTCTTTTACTTCTGCAATTCGATGAGCTGGTGTGATCATACTTGCTATTATTTATTTTGTTTATTCGGCTTCGTGGTATTCACCGAATGTGATAAAATCTTTGGTAAGAGGTTTGATTGCTTCGATGGATTGTTTGTATTTCAATGCATCAGAGAATCCTAAATCAATATAAAAGAGATATTCCCACTCTCTGCCGATAATGGGAAGAGATTGAATCTTTGTCAGATTTAGTCCGTAAAAAGAGAAGATCGAGAGTACCTGTGAAAGACTTCCTTCTTTATGCGGGAGAGCAAAGGCAAGAGAAGCTTTGTTGATAGGAAGCTCTTCGTTGTGTTTCGTTGCTCTTTCGGGTGTTGTAAGAATCATGAAGCGGGTAAAGTTACGTTTGTTGCTTTCGATGCCTGATTCCAGTACCTCAAGTCCGTAAATAGCAGCTGCTTCGCGGCTGCAAATAGCAGCATGTCCCGTTAGTTTACCTTCGGCAATCATTTTAGCACTCCATGCGGTATCGGATTTTTCAACCACTTTTACGTGAGGTACAGTTGAAAGAAAATCGGTACACTGCATCAGAGCGATCGGATGTGACCATACTTCGGTTATTTCCTCCATTTTTTGTCCCGGTAATACCGCGAAACAATGAGAAATGCGTTGTTTGTATTCACCAATGATGCGTAGTCCGCTTTTATTCAGAAGTTCATAGTTCTGAAGTAAACTTCCTGCAATGGTATTCTCAATAGCGACAACAGCATAGTCTGCTTCGTGTGTACACACTTTGTTGAATACCTCATTAAATGTTTCGCATTCAATGGGCTTTACTTCTTCGCCGTGGAAAAAATTATTTGCTGTCACCTCATGGTAGCAGCCTCTGACACCTTGTATGGTTACCTTCTTCATGATTGTTAAAGTATAATTAAGCAAAAAAGTCCCGCCTACAGAGTAAGCGGGACTTTTTAAAGTTTTGTTTAGAATGTATTTTGTTTAGTCTACATACGTCTTCCCGCTTCTACTCTTTGAAAAAAGTAAAAGTAAAAATAAAAGAAAAAATATGTAGCACTAAAATTAGTCATAGCTGTTATTTTGCTTGTTTATAGTCGCAAAAGTAGTAGTTTGATTTAAAACTGCAAGAAAAATTAGAAATTTGTTCAAAAAAAATATCGGCTGATATAAATTTCCTTTTTATCTTATTGTTGCTTATCGCCTTTGGACAGGCGCATCCAGTTCATGTAGCCATAGATTGAATTGATGAAGTATGCTCCCCACATTCCGATCATAACAAAGGAGTGATCACCGCCTTTTTGATATGAAAGTACCCAAAGTGTAACTGAAAGTATGTTTACGGTAATCCAGATGAGCCATTGTTCGGCATATGCTTTTATTGCTAATAACATGGCTACTACGGATAAAACTGTTGAGGCAGAATCAAGAGCAGGAGCTTGTCCTTTTAGCTTTGCGAGAAGCAGACTGTAAAAATAGATGGCTATAACACAGAATACGGCAAGTATAATCCGGTTTTTCCAGTTCAGGCGGAATGTTTTTACGACTCCTTCTTCGCCTTTTTCTTTGCTCATGTGTTTGGACCACATGTAATAGCCAAGGAATTGCATCGGGAAGTAGAAGCCGAGATTGAGCATCACTTCGCCCCAATAGGCCGATTTGAATGCGACGAATGCGTATAGTAGTCCATTGAATGCTCCGAAGAAAAAGTTTGAGATATTTCCTTTAGCTGCAAGAAGTACACAAAGGATTCCACTTATACTTGTTGTAAGGGAGATTATATCGAATTCCTTTTTATCAATGACGTTGTAAATGTTGAAGAGTAACAGAACGGCAAGAAGGAAGTAATCGAACTTATTGAATCGGATTGTTCTGATTTGATCTAATAGTTTCATTTGCGTGATTGTAATAATTTGAGCGCAAAAGTAAGAAGCAGTTTTGAATTTTTCGAATAAATTATTACAAAAGCATGAGATTGAAAAATACAAAACAGCTTCTTATAAAAAAACAAGCTACAAATCCTGTCATAAACAGAAAATGTAGCTTGTTGTATTCAGATGCTTATTTGCTTTTTATTCATTAATTAATTGCTCAGCTATGTCGATCAGATTATCTTCATTATAAAGAGGAGCAGGTCCGAGCGGATAGATAGCAGAGCCTTTGCGTTTAATAAAGGCAGCCTGCATTCCGGATTCCATCGCTCCGGCAATATCCCAGCCGTGCGCAGCAATAAGCAGACACTCTTCGGGTTTTACTCCCATACGTTCGGCAGCACGACGATAAACATGGCGGTGAGGTTTGAAGTATCCGATATCATCAATACTGATACTTCCATCAATGTAGTCATCAATACCAGCATAACTCAGCTGTTCTTTTACGGTAGTCAAAGATGAGTTAGTAAGTGTGATGAGTTTATATCCTGCTGTTTTAAGCAGGCGAAGTCCTTCCGGCACATCAGAATGAGCAGGAGCCTGATTTACATAATTCAGCGTTTTTAAAACGGTATCTTTGTCATAGACAATATCATTGGCTGAAGCGATCATTTCGAATGAGGAGTAAGCAACTTCCCGAAATGTATGCAGCCGGTCCGTTAATGTGTCAACCAACGAGTAAAGAAGCATATTGCTAAACCAGCATTCAGCAAGATCCTGTCTGTTGTCCATTAACTTAGCTACCTCTTTCTTTAGTGGAGCTATATCGATCAAAGTCTCGATCATGTCGAGAAAAATAACTTTGGGTTGCGTTTTTTGTACGTTCATTTGTTTTTCTGTATTTGGATTAATCTTCCATCATAAATAAACAAGTATCTATGATATTGGTTGGCAGCAAATGTGGTAAATTATTACGAATAAACAAAGCCGCAGATCTTTTATTTTGATCTGCGGCTTATAAGCTGTTTGAAATTTTTTAATAGCCCGGATTTTGCTGATCTCTCATATTTGGATTAGCATCCATTTCGTATTTAGGAATTGGAAGAATTGAACGGAAGAATGTACGGTCGTAATCAATAACATCATTATCTAAAGGCAGATGTTTTGTTGTAGCATCAGTGCCTGTAACGTCTTTTCTTACGACGCGCATATTATTTCTAAGCAGGTCGTATGATCGGTGTCCTTCGCCGAAAAACTCTTTTCTTCGTTCAGTCAGAACCTGATCAAGAGATATGGTGCTGCCCTTAACGGTGTTTGCCGGATTTGCTCTTTGAACAATCGCATCCAGATATAATGCTGCTTTTTCATTATTGCCTGTTTTTACAGCTGCTTCAGCAGCATTGAGGTATAATTCTGACATCCTGAACATAGGGATATTTGCATCTGCAACGTTTTCACCACCTTCAGGCTGATACTTATTGATAAAATAGGTAACCGTTTTTTTCTTCGAATCAACCACCTTCTTGATCGCTTTGTTTCTTACGTCATCTTTATCTTTTTGTATAAGCGCAATAAATGGTGTTGTCAGAATCATATCACTGTATCCTTCATTGGAACATAAATAGCCCATTGATTCCTTACCCGGGCTATCAGTAGTGATATTTACAATTTCGAATAAGACTTCTGGCTGAAACTCCATAGACCAGCCTCCTTCATATTCTGCATTTGTCCAAAGTCTGAATCCTTTGGCTTTAGCCCCGTTTATCCCTTCTTCGGCCATAGCAAGAGCTTCGGCGTTCATACCGCAGTAAAGGTATACACGGCTTAGAAGTGTTATTGCCGACCACTTGTTGATTTTACCTTTGTTGCTGTTGTCACGACTGCTGTTTTTAAGTAACTCTACAGCTTGTTTAAGGTCATCGATAATCGAGCTGTAACATTCTTTTACCGAATTGCGGCGAGGTTTAAAATCAATTTGAGGAACATCTTTAACAACAGGTACTCCAAGTGATTCTCCCATATCTTTGGTGTAGGTATAACCATAAATTCTTGTCAGGTCAAATGTTGCTAAAGCTCTCAAAGCAAGAGCCTGTCCTTTGAAGTCCTTCTGATCTTCTGTTTCGTCGGCAGCTATCTCTATGTTGTCGATGTATGACAAAATTAAATTGGCATTGCGAATCATTTCATAAGGGTTTCTCCAGAATGACGATGCAATATTGTCTTTGTTGTAATCCATCAGATAATACCGTGCTGTTCTTTTAGTACTACCACTGGCCTGAACATCATCACCCAATACATCTCCGAGATAGATCATGCGACCTGAATAGGCATCGCTTGATTGCATCAGGTTGTAAATTCCATTGAGTGTGAACTTCGCTTTTTCTAGAGAAGGAGCTTCATCATCGCCAACTGAAGTTGACGGTTCGAGATCTAGCCATCCGTTGCCACACGAAGCAACCAATGATAGAAGGCATATATATAAGATATACTTTATTGTTTTCATATATTTTGCATTAAATAATCAGTTTAGAAATTAAGGTTCAATCCAAAAGTTAGTGTGCGCAAAGGAGGTGTTCCCCAAATGGCAGTTCCGTTGTCAACAGCTTCCGGATCGTAATAATCATGTTTTGCCCAGGTTAACAGGTTATTTCCTGACATAAATATCCGGATGTTTTCTATTCCTGCTTTTCTTGTCCATGTGGACGGTACAGATACTCCGAAAGTAAGATTCTTCAGACGGATAAAATCAGTTTTGTGTAGACGTCTGCTGGATGCTATTTTTCCCATTGAGGTACTTCTGTTGAATACGAAACGCTCAATATCTGTATTGTCGCCCGGATTTTTCCATCTGTCGCGATAATAGATCGGAATATTTGCTTCAGAATCTCTTCCTCCGTGTTCTGTCTTTTGTGCCCAGTTATCATAGGACCATCCTCCAAACTGATAAGTCAGCGTAAATCCAAGATCAAACCATTTGTAACGGAAGTTATTTCCAAGACCACCTGCAACTTTAGGGTCAGCGCATTTCATTGGGATGTAATTTGCATCGCTTACATTCTCAGTAATGTCTTTCACATAATTGCCATTTTCATCTTTCGTATTTGTATAGAACTGTGGTTCTCCTGTTTCAGAATTGATACCTGCAAATTCGATCAGATAAAATGTACGATACGGCATACCCACTTTACGTATCTGACTGCCACTTGGTATTTCTGTCTGATTCCCATCAAGACGAATAATTTTATTTCGGTTATGACCTAAATTGAAATTCGTGCTCCATACAAAATCTTTCGTTTCAATGTTAGTTGAACGGATATCCAGTTCTACTCCCTGATTTTCTACTTCACCAATATTTGTCAGATAACTGCTAAATCCTGTAGTCAGAGATACAGGAAGGTCCATCAGCAAATCTTTCGTGCGACGGGTATAATATTCAAGAGTCACATTTAGTCTGTTCCATAATCCGAAATCTACCCCAATATTGAAGTTGTGATTCTTTTCCCAGGATAGATTGTGATTTGGAAGCTGACTCTGAACGATACCTGGTTGCTCATAATACATGGCACGAAGAGAGCTTAACCCAAGATACCCGTAATAGTCAGATGGAAGTGTGCCATTAACACC
>JBOFDD010000043.1:0-2054 GCA_051646645.1 Bacteroidales bacterium
TTTTGACGGAATTCCGTTGAAAAAACATAAGGTAGATTATAAACTAATTATAAAGGATTATACCTGGTATTATAATAATCCGAAATATACTGTTTCAGGAGATACCCTGACGGATGAAAACGGATGCTTTGAAATAACAGTTAATGCATCGGAGCTTTCAGAATATAAAACAGTGCAGTGTCAGATCATCGCAACAATCACAAATCAGAGTGGCGAAACACAGAATAAAGAGTACTATTTCTTTGTTACGGACAATACTCACATGATAAACATCTCAGGATCTGACTATTACAACATCAAGGATTCTTGTTATAACTTTGTTGCATACACCTCATCTTTCTTTAGTTCTTCAAAGCAGGAAACTGGTATCTGGAAATTACTTAACGATAAAAACGATATCGTATCCAAAGGCTCATGGACTCCGGGGAGCAATAATAAAATACATAATTCATGGGGTATGAATACCGGAAAATACCGTCTGATCTGTGAACTCGGTGATAAAAGTATAACACAAAAAGATATTATATTTTTTAATCCTCATTCCGGAAGAAGTCCTGTTGATTCAACTCTGATGATTATTCCATATATGAATAATTCAATATTTGTGGGAACTACAGAAACGAAAGTCTATATCCGGTATTTATGGCAGGATAGCAAAGGTACGTCTGATGAGAAGTGGATTACATTAAATAAAGGTCTTCATAAATGGAATTTGCCTGTTGTTGAAAAAGGTGAAGAAGCCAGGCTTACTCTGATTACGGTCAAGGATTGCAAAATGTATTCTGCCACACATGCCATAAAAAACGAAATAGAAACGGATTCCATTAAGATTGACATTCAAACATTTCGCAATCATCTTACTCCCGGAGCCAAAGATGAATGGACGTTATTGCTGACAAAAAATGGCAAACCGCTAAATGATGCATCAACACTTGCATTTATGTTTGATGAATCATTGCTATCTATCGGAAACTTTAATCCGCAGTTAAAAGTTAAAAAGGATACGGATTATTGTTTTAGCGGAGAGTTTATTCCTTCTGCTTCATTTGGAGAATCGACACTTTCCTGTATCGATGAAAGTCTGGTAAGAAAGACATATCTTAATAATGATACGTATTTACACTGGAATATAAGAAGGAACTTACAGGGTATCAACTATTACCCTTACACACGCTCGATCAAATACGATATAAACAGATTTGATTATTTCTGGAGAGAGTACTCACCAGCTAATTTAGAAAGTGATCTTATTGATAATCTGACGAATAAAACTATCCGTTCCAACTTTGCCGACTGTGCCTTCTTCTATCCGAATCTGCCGGTAAACAAAGATGGGAAAGTAACGTTCTCGTTTACGTTACCTGATCTGATCACCACATGGCGTTTTGTGGCTATTACAAACAACGAGAAGATGGAAGTCGGACAGATTCAGCAATCATTTGTGGCACAGAAAGAGCTGATGCTTCAGATCAATGAGCCACGATTCCTGAGACAGGGCGATCAGACTGAGATTGAAGCGACTGTATCGTTCCTGAAACCTCACTCCGGAGCTACAACCGTGACAATGGAATTAGTTGATGCAACTACAGAGAAAGTGATCACCTCAACTGAAAAGCAAATTTCAGGCAGTGAACAGGTACTAAAAGTAAACTTCCCGCTTACGGTTCCTGCTAATACGGATCGGATAATCCTGCGTATGCGGGCTTCTAATGGTAATTTCTCAGATGGAGAACAATATCTGATTCCAGTTCTTTCACCGGATATAGAGCTGACTCAAACTTTGGAGCTTAACACGGGTGGTAATTCCGATAGGAAGTTTCAATGGAAAGCGCTAAACCAGAAAGAACTCGAAAATAGTAACTCGAAGTTCCGTATTGAGCTGGTAAAAAATCCGGCATGGTATACGATCAATGCCCTGTCTGCTTTGCTCAATCCAAATTCGGCTTCGTCTGATGCATTGATCAATGCCTATTTTGCCAACACACTCGGAGAGGCTATTGCCAAAGCTAATCCGGATATCGAAACGTATCTGATTGAAAAAGCGAAATCTCCAC
>JBOFDD010000044.1:0-4281 GCA_051646645.1 Bacteroidales bacterium
TGGTTTGAAGAGGAAGGGTTGTATAATCTCACATTAAATCACGCAAGGTTAAACAGTTAAAAGAAACCGCCGTGTGCGAGAGCATGCACGGTGGTGTGAGAGGGCGGGGGAGTAATCCCCCTACCTACTCGATTATTTACTGCGTAAGCCTTTCTGCTGTTTTTTTGATGAATTTTACCGTCACCCGTCATCTTTTGATGCAAGTGTTTGATATTTAATCGTATACGGGTGACGGTAAAGGTGACGGCAGGGTGACGGTAAATTCGGGTTACTGTCACCCCTAAAGACTTGATAATCAATGTTTGTTTCAGAAAGGTGACGGGTGACGGTGGCTTTTGAGAAAAAACCGTCATGTGAGACTGCTGATGTTGTCGTTCTTGTAGGGTCATATGGCATATGACCGTGGTTCAAAATGGCAGCATTAATAACCAGGGTACGTATGTGTTTTTTATAATCGCATCTTTTGTTTATTTTGCCCCTTTCTCATTCTCCTCATTTTTTTGAATTTTCATCTCTCATCTCTCATCTCTCATCTCTCATAAATGGAGCTATTTGTTGTGTAATATCTTGATATATAGTTATGTAAGTGTTGTTTTTTGTTTATGGTAGATCAATGATAGATGGATGATAGATGAAGCCATCTCTTAAGATATTATGTCATTATTATTCAGTGTAATAGAGGGGACAATGATAGATATGATAGATGATTTCTGATTTTTTTCTTATGTGGTACTTTGGTCTTGTTAATATTGCCGGTAGCAAACCCGATTTACCTACTTGCTAAATTCATTTAGCTACTGGCAAATGAAAGTTTGCAAGTAGCAAACTTTAGAGTCCGGAGTGTAAAGCTTGAAATGCAGGTAGAGCATATTACTGAAATACCCATGCAGTTTCACTGCAGAACCTTTGCAGTAATACTGCAGAACCTTTGCAGTAACCCTGCAGAACCTTTGCAGTAACACTGCAACACCTTTGCACTAATAGTGCAGAGCTTTTGCACTAAAATTGCAAGCATATTGCAGTTCTGCTGTATAAGATCTGCATTCAAAATGTACTTTAAGGTTCAAAATAATGGATAGGAATAAAACTTCAGCCACCGTATTATATAATAAACAAATGCTTCAAATCCAGCTATAGTACGGCAACATGGCATGTTGCCGTGGGGCAAAACACACAAATGCAACAATACCAACGGCAGTTGTGGTAGGGAAAGCTGGCGGCTTTCCGTGGTTCAAAATTGCAGAAAATTGCAAACTACCGGATTTTTTTGTGGGGGAACCGGAAACATTCTGCAAGCAATCATCAAGGAAGGCCGCCAGCCTTCCCTACACGAAAAATCGACCTTTTATCTCTTAGTATGTAGTGAATGATATTTTAAATAAAACTACTATCTAAAAGATTGTAAATTAAAACAACTTCTTATATTTGCCATATTCTGAGTTAATTATCAGAAATACAACGGTAAAGAGCTAATCCGTATGCACGGATTGGATTGGTACGACTACGGAGCAAGGTACTACGATGCTGTTGCTATCCCTCATAAGCCGGACTCTTTCTTTTTACCCTTAAATGTAGACAGATATGAAGAAATTAGTTAGCGTTATTGTCGTTCTTTTCGTTTTATTTCAACTCAAAGGACAAGAAAATAATCAGTTAGATAAAATTTTAATCTCAGCTATTAAATCATATATCATAAACGACAAAAATTTAGTTAGGCAAAAATTTAGTTCACAGGATACAAGTCATTATTATATTTGTATGGACGGTTTGCCTGCTTATTTTCCTTGTCATAGTGTTCGAAATGTTACTTTTTTTAGTTTGAATAACTTAGAGGGTTTGCCAAATTCTTTCAGACACAGATTAAAGAAAGGAATAAAAACTCTTTTTGTTGGTTTGAAAATATCACATAATCAGATAATTATCACTGTTTCTGGTCGAGTAGTCAAACGAGTAAAGAAAAACAACACAAGCATAGGAATATGTGATTGGTGTGTTTCTATTTACGAGTATTCCTGCGAAAAACAGAAATGGGAATTAAAAGAAACCAAATATGGAGGAGTTTAATTCCCCTTTCTGGCGCAAGTTTACAAACTTGTGTCCCACTATTAGTCAGGTTGCACCTGACAGCTTTCTGCAAGAAAGCCTCTCTGTAACTCAAGCAAAACTAAAACGACATCCTATCCTGAAGGGATTCTATTTTTTGATTTCACAAACAACCACCTTTGGGGTTGAGGGTTCTGTACGTTATCCTTTTCCACGGGTAGAAGCAATACTCCTGAAGGATTCTATTGCTTCAACGCCGCGGTTACAAACAAATAATCCCTCCGGGATTAAAGAACGAAGCGTTTTTATGCGATGCAGCATCTTGTAGTATTGCGCTGTGTCGCCCCCGGACTGATACGAATAACTATTTTCGTAACGAATCTTGTCTTTTACGCCGAAGGTGTAATTCGTATGTAACCGCGTTTTGAATTCTGAATCGGAAGGGATGAAGGATTCAAAGCGTGGCAGATGATCGTCGAAGAAGTCTCAACCCCGAAGGAGGTTGTTTGTGAATATGTGAGTGGTGCAAAATAAACAAATGAAACAATACCAGCTTTCCCTACACGAAAAATCGACCTTTTATCTCTTAGTATGTAGTGAATGATATTTTAAATATAACTACTATCTAAAAGATTGTAAATTAAAATAACTTCTTATATTTGCCATATTCTGAGTTAATTATCAGAAATACAACGGCAAAGAGCTAATCCGTATGCACGGATTGGATTGGTACGACTACGGAGCAAGGTACTACGAACCTGTGCTTTCCCGTTTCACTACCATGGATCCGCTAGCCGAAAAGTATTATTCGATCTCTCCTTATGCGTATTGTGCAGGGAATCCGGTGATGTTTGTGGATCCGGATGGGAGGGAAATATACATCTACTATCAGGATGAAAATCAAAAAGATCAAAGACTGCAATATACAGCTGGTATGACCTATGAAGGAACAAACTCTTTTGTAGCTTCGTCTGTTTTATTTTTGAATTCTATAAATGAAGCTGGTGGAGATAAAGTGCTTGGTGAATTAATTACTTCAAAAAACAGCTTTAATGTATTGAATAATACTCCAATTGATAAAAATGGAAAGAAACAGGAGAACGTTTTTCGTTTCGCATCTTTAAAAGAAGGTGGAGGTTATATTTATGCAGGAGAATTAATGAACCTAAAAGTGAGTGGATATTCAAAAATAGAAGCTCTTTCTCATGAATTTTTTCATGCTCTTCAGAATGAAAAAGGGCAAGGGGGAGCATCAATTTTTAATGAAGTAGAAGCTTCTGTATATAGTGCCGTAATAGCAATGAATTGGATGTTGAATTCAGGTGAATTTGGGTTTAATTCATCAAATGGCAGGGGTAATAATCTAATGCATGGAGTCATTTATGAATATGTATTTGATAAATCAACAAATGGATTTTCACAGGATAACTTTGATATTCTCTTAAATAATTACATGAAGGGTTCTGCTGCGAATCAATCAGGTTTGTATAATAAGTATCCTGTTCGTAGAGGTAATCAAAGAAGTAATCTATTAAAACAATATTATCCAACTATAATCAAATGAAGAAGCTAATTTATTTGTTTTTTATATGCAATATCATGGTGGTTTTTTCGCAAAACGACATAATAGTGAATAATACAATTCCAGATTTAGTAACATTTAGAAAGTTCCCCAAATTTATAATCGAGGATCCAAATATTACTGACTCTTTAAAAGTTTTTTATCGTTTATCTGTTCGTTTTAAACATCCTTTAAAGGATACTACGAAGATAATTGAACCTGTTTGTATTCGTTTGATTATGCTTAGAGTTACAGATTTAAAAAATAAAAGAATTGTGATTGATACACCTGATTTTATAACTTTAAAGACTAACGATCAAAAATACATTTGGGAGTTATGCGATAAATGGTTGCTTTATTGGATGTATAATCAGGATTATACTCTAATAACAAGTCGCTTTATGTGGGATTATGCATTAGTTTTCAGTGGTGTTTTTTATATTATGCCTGAAACCGAAGAAGTCAAAGATGTAAAGTGTGGTAATTGATAGTCCTTTTTTTGGCACAAGTTTGCAAACTTGTGTCCCACTATTAGTCAGGTTGCACCTGACAGCTTTCTGCAAGAAAGCCTCTCTGTAACAATCTTATATACAGAAGGGATTCCAATAATCATTCTTCCCGATTCGCGACAAATAAGAAGCTATCGGGGAAAGGATACAGCAGCACTTTTATCCCGA
>JBOFDD010000045.1:0-4037 GCA_051646645.1 Bacteroidales bacterium
TCTCGGCACATTCGGATTGAAAGCTACGCTGATTTATACCCTATCTGGTATACTACTGGGTACCGTTGGGGGATTTATACTCGAGAAATTCAAGCTTGAAAAATATCTCAGTCCATGGGTACGACAGATCCAGGAGCAATCAGAAATTGAAACAGCCGAATGGGAGGCTGAACACATTCCGTTTATAAAGCGAGTACCTGTAATCATTAGTGATGCATGGGGCATTGTTCGCGGAGTAATGCTTTACGTAATCATAGGGATCGGGATTGGTGCAGCCATGCACGGATATGTACCTGAAGGATTTTTCGAAGAATATCTGGCAAAAAACAACTGGTACAGTGTACCTCTCGCAGTAATACTTGCTGTTCCCATGTACGGAGGATGTGCAGGAATTGTTCCTGTTATAGAAGTTTTCGTAGCCAAAGGAGTACCTCTCGGCACAGCTATTGCTTTTATGATGGGTGTAGTGGGATTGTCTCTCCCGGAAGCTACCATGCTCAAAAAAGTCATGACATGGAAGCTAATCGGAATATTCTTCGGCACAGTCACACTATTTATTATTTTATCGGGATATCTGTTCAACTATTTATTATAGAGTCCTCCAGGGCTAAAACAGCTTATACAAAAAAAGAAGCATAAGAGTTATGCTTCTTTTTGTATATCAATATCGGGCGTTGCAGAATTATTTACCAGACCAAAGTCCACTTATCTGTTCTCTACAATTAATCTGAAAGTATCTTCAGCTACCTCACCTGTAAAACGTACGCACTGTTTCATATGCTCAGAAGAACCTTTTGTCATTCCTTTTGTAAGAACACGACAGCAAGTACATCTATTTCTTTTCACAAATAGTCCGTGCAGCTCCTTTGACAAGGCCATAGCCTTGTTTACTTTTTCGCTTTTCGCTTCCGTTCGTCCATATACATAGCCTATAGCCATAATGCCGCCGCTAATTGCTCCGCACAAACATTCTGCGCCACCTATTCCTACCGGAAATCCTGATGCAGCCGCAACAATCTCCGGAGCATAACTAACACCTAACCCTTCAAGCACCGATTTAACAACAGCCTCTGAACAATAAAAATCGCCGTTCGCATAATAGCTTTGTGCTGTTTCTCTAACCTCAGTAATCTTTGTTATATCCATTTTTATGTATGATTTTATTCAGGCAAATTTACTATGTTGAGATATTGCCTCGTGAACAGCTATCCACCGGGATATAAAAGTATTCTTGTTTATCACGAGTAATTGATGATACTTTTATAATGAAAATGCGCCGGCACTTCACAGAGACGACGCATTTTTAGTCCAATATCTTCGGACCAACATAACTAAACTAAAATTGAGTTCCGGACTAATCCAGATTCAATTGTAAAAATAGAACTTAAATTTAATTTATCCACGAGTCGTAAAGCAATATTCATCAGATCGCAACAAAAAAAACCTTAAAATCAGATTTTAACCTAAATTCGGAATTAGAACGCAAAAAGAGCCATCTGTTTTACAGATAGCTCTTTGCTTATTAAAACTCCGAAGTGAAGTGGAATTTAATTTTTGGAAAATCCTGTTGTGCCATCATAAGCACATATCCGGAATCGGCAAGAAAGACATCGCGTTCCTCTTTATCTTTAGCCATATACTGGAATTTACGACGTTTGAAATTTTCAAGTTCTGCCTGATCTTCGCTTTCAATCCAGCACGCTTTATGAAGACTGATCGGCTCCCATTTACACTGAGCTCCATACTCATGAAGCAAACGATACTGAATAACTTCGAACTGAAGCTGACCAACTGTCCCGATAATCTTGCGACCGTTAAACTGGTTTGTGAAAACCTGAGCCACACCTTCATCCATCAACTGATCAATACCTCTGTTCAATTGTTTGGTTTTCATCGGATCGGCATTCTCAATGTATTTGAACATCTCCGGAGAGAAACTTGGAATTCCTTTAAAATGCAAATCTTCACCTCCGGTAAGTGTGTCGCCAATCTTGAAGTTTCCGGTATCAGGAAGACCAATAATATCTCCAGGATATGCTTCATCCACAGTTGATTTTTTCTGAGCCATAAACGCAGTTGGACTCGAAAACTTCATAATTTTGCCATTACGTACATGCTTATAGCCTGCATTACGCTCGAATTTACCCGAACAAATTTTAAGGAAGGCAATACAGCTACGGTGATTCGGATCCATATTGGCATGGATCTTGAAAATAAATCCTGAAAATGATTCTTCTTCAGGTTTAACCACACGTTCTTCTGTTTTAATCGGCCGAGGCGTCGGAGCAATCTGAACGAAACAGTCAAGCAGTTCACGAACACCAAAATTATTCAAGGCAGAACCAAAGAATACCGGTGCCAGTTTTCCATCCAGATATTCATTAACATCAAATTCAGGATAAACACCTTCGACAAGCTCCATGTCGGCACGTAACTGAGCAGCCTCAGAATCTCCGATAAAGCCTTCTAGTTCGGGGCTATTAATATCTTCGAATTCGATCTTCTCAGTTACCGTTTGCTTACTTGGCGTATAAAGGTCAAGCTTCTGCTCAAAAATATTATATACCCCTTTAAAGCGTTGTCCCATACCAATAGGCCAGCTTAGAGGACGAACGGAGATCTTAAGTTCCTGCTCTAATTCATCAAGCAGTTCGAATGGATCAATCCCTTCGCGGTCAAGTTTATTTACAAAAATAATAACAGGTGTGTTACGCATGCGACAAACCTCCATCAGTTTGCGCGTTTGAGCCTCTACCCCTTTTGCTACATCGACAGCAATGATAACACTATCAACAGCAGTAAGAGTACGGTAAGTATCTTCGGCAAAGTCCTGGTGACCCGGAGTATCAAGAATATTGACTTTATAATCACCATAGTTGAAACCCATTACGGAAGTAGCTACAGAGATACCACGTTGTTTCTCGATTTCCATCCAGTCAGAAGTAGCTGTTTTCTTAATCTTGTTAGATTTTACAGCACCTGCCACGTGGATAGCACCCCCGAAAAGAAGTAACTTTTCAGTAAGTGTTGTTTTACCCGCATCGGGGTGACTAATAATCGCAAAAGTTCTTCTTTTTAAGATCTCTTCTTGTAATTCAGTCATAATCTTTTTAAAGCGGAGAACAAAAGATGTATCTCCTTTTATATGTTTTTATTTTCTATTATTTCAATACATATCGCCAGACTCTCTAGTTTGTGACTAGAGGAAAATCTTTTTCATTTCTACTTTGATTAAAGTTCAAGCTCCTCTGATTTCTCAGCATTATACCTGTCTGAAAGAGTATTTAAGAAGGTTGTTATCTGAGTAACTGCTTTTTGTGTTGACTCTGAAACCTCTTTACCCTGAATCTTAAGCATCAGGATTCCGTAAACAGCATCAAAACAGGTTTCAATCTCACCTTTCTTGTTTTCACCTGCTCTGGCGCGAAGTTCAACAATATAAGGAAGCGTTTTATAAAAACACGCTGTATAGAAGGCTTGTTTAGTCGAAGCGGACAGTCTGTTGTGCAAATCGGTTAATTCAATAATAACATTTTTGTTGATCTGAAGATGTCCTCCATTTTCCACGCCCTCAAGTCTCATCATATCACAAAGATTAGAGTACCACTCACGGATTTCGGATTTCTTTTCATCGTCAACCTCGTAGCGTGCAACTAAATGCTTGTCGATAAGATCCATATCAAGCTTGAACGCTCTGATAAGATCTTCAACCTGCCACATGTAGATCAGATATTCAACTATATTTTCTTTTTTCTTTTGACTGGCAATGATCATACTTGATTCTTTTAAAGATTTGAACACAGAAATACGTTGTACACGAAAAGGCACAAAGATAAAAGATTCTACTTTTTCTTTGTGCCTCTAAGTTAAACATTCTGTTTGTTATAGAAAACTATATTCCGAAATTGCTGCATAAAAGTCTTTATCCTGCAACCCAAGCTGGCGACAAGCAAGACGGGCTGCACTTAAGTTTCGTAAAAAATATTCATCCTTAATACGAATAGAATATAATCCAAAACGATTCTTCAGATAAGTTT